>JBLNDH010000147.1:0-6198 GCA_050261455.1 Bacillota bacterium | reverse complement strand
GCGTGAGCCGATGAGAGGGTTGCGGCGGGCGGATGCATTCGTGTTGACGCGATCGGATCAGGTATCGCCGGGGCAAAGCAGCGAGCTGGAGGGATTGCTGCGGCGGTGGAATCCGCAGGCGCCGACCTATCGAGCCATGCACGCCCATACGGGATTACGCGGGGCCAATGGCGGCGAAAGCATACCCGTGGAGGAACTGGCGCAGCGACGATTCCTGGCGTTTGCCGGGATCGGGCAGCCGGGGAGTCTGGATCGGCAACTGACGAGGTTCGGGAAAAACTATTGCGGACACTGCTGGTTCGAGGATCACCACGATTACCGCGAAGGTGACCTGGCGAGAATGCGTCAACAGGCGCGGGACGCGGGGGCGGATGTGCTGGTGGTGACGGAGAAGGATTGGGCCAAGATCCAACGACTCGATGGGGCCCGCGAGAGCCGCATCCCCATTTGGCGGCTGGAAGTTCAGATCGCCATGGACGCGACCGCAGAGGCGGGCTTGCTGGCGTTGATGAAGTCGCGACTGACCAGATGAGGCGGTAATCTAGTTGCCCAAAAAAGAACCCAGGGAACAAGTTCCCTGGGTGTTTCCGATCTCAGTCAAAGATGATTAAGCCGTGGGCGGATTGGGGGTTGAGGCGTCTTTGTTCTCCTCGGCCACAACAGGCGATGATTCCGGGGCGGGGACCACCGCCGCGCCTCCATCCACGGCTGCGGGAACCACCGAAGCCACTTCAGCGGTAGCGGGCGTGGGAGTGGGAGTAGCTGCGGGAGTCACTGGAGCGGGAGCCTCCACCAATTCCTCTTCCGGCTGCTCCAGATACACATCATCCATCTCGGTGGCGTCGGCGTCGCGACGAACGAGGTAGTAGATGATGGTGCTGGCGGAGAAGTAGAAGCTGATGGCGAAAGCCCCGAGCATCGCGATCGCCAGGTACACCCAGGCAGCCAGGAGAAAGGCCGTGAAGCTGCCGTAGGCGCCGAGGCTCTCAAAATTCACCACGAATGGCAGTTGCTGGAAGCTGGGCATGGGCTGGAGAGCCGCCCAGAGGTCGGTGCCACCGGCGCCATGGCGTGTGAAGATCATCAGCCCGACAAAGAAGTGGGCCAGGACCAGCACCAGCCAGATGAAGAAGCGAACGAACAGGTACGTCAGAGCGCCATAGACGATGGCCACCGACGAATAGAACAGCATCCGCCAGGGCTTGGAATAAACATAACTGAAGGACCGGCTGATGGCATCAAAGCTGTCCGAACCCTCCACGGCAATGGTGGGGTACATCAGGTTGACACCCCCGGCCGTGCCAAGCAGGACCAGGGTCATGACGAAGCCCGCCGCGATGGCCAGGAAGTAGAACGCGCCAATTACGGCATCCAGATAGACCAGGAATGCCACACCAGAGATCACCGCCACAACCAGCCCAATGGCACCGACGATGGCCAGGGGAATCAACGGCGCCGAGAGGAAACTGAGGAACTTGGATACGGCAAAACTGATTCCCTGCCGCATCGACAGCTTTCGACCCTCATCGGCAACATGGACGGCGGCAATTCTCGCAATGGCTCCGCCGAACAGCGACCAAACGGCGAGGAACAGCGAACCATAGAGCAGGAAGTAGAGCCAGTGATATTGCAGCGACCAGGCCGGGGCCGTGGTGAAGAATCGGTAGGTCGAAGCGAAGACGCCATCCACCGCGCTACGATTCCCAGGAAGCCCGCCGAGCCAGTTCCAATCCAGCACAGCATCAACGACCTTCTGAATCTGAAGCGTCTGATAGCTGAAGAAGGCAACGAACAGGCCTTGGCCTTCGAGGGTCTCAACCACGCGGAGGTTGTTCTGAACGAATTGATCGGCCTGGTGCCTGGCCCGGTCGAGTCTTTCCGTGGCGAGCCGGATCTCCTCCGGGGTGCCTCCCTTGACCACCTGCTGATAGCGATCGTAAGCCTGTTGCAGCATCCGCTCCCGCTCGGTGCGGGCGATCCAGTAGCGTACATCGCGAGAGCCGACTTGAGCGGCCGCAATCTTCTTCGCTCGGGCGGTCTGCTCTTTCAGGATCTCGTAGGCTGCGGTAGCCTCTTGTTTCGCAGCGGCTCGGGCAGCCGTGAAATTGTCAGCGGTGGCAGCACGCTCGTACAGGACCACTTCGCCGGGAACCGCTCGGTAGCCGCGAACCCACAATGCATCGAGGACGCGCCCGCCCAGATACAGGCACACCACCGTGAGCAGCGCCAAGACCAGCTTGGAAGGATGGATCGCGATCCTGAACGCGCGAAAGATGTGCATAAAGGGGAAAGCCTCTCGCCAGTTGATCCCGCGTAACACCTGCGGTTCGTCCGCCATGAGTCAGAACTCCTTTCGGTAGGGATACAGCTATCCCGGGAGCGGCTAAGGACATGCAGCCGCCTACCACACCCATAGGGAGGCATTATAATCTCAGGAGCCGCCCCATCAAATCGTGGATTCCCCCATCCAGTCGCGGATTCTTTGGGCAACAGGATGACTGGGCGGTGCAAACCCTCAGGTGTCTTGTTCGTCGCGCCGCGGCGGCCTGACCTCGGGGGCATCCTCACCTTCGCAAGGAATCTGATATTTACCTCCGAGCCAACGCCCTAAGTCGATGAGTTTGCACCGCTCGCTGCAGAATGGATAGCACGTCTCGGGCTTGGTTCGCTCGGATTCCTCCACCGGACGTTTGCAGATGGGACACCGCATGGCTGCAACCCCAAATGGGACTTCAGGTTTTGGCTTTGGCAGCGGGCGCCGCCTGGGGCTTGGAGGATGATGCGGCAGCACCCTTGCCATTGGCCGAGGAAGAGGCGTTGCTGCCGGAATTTGCGGACGATTCGCTCGCTGCGGCTTTCTTGTAGCTGTCGGAACGGTAATCGGTGATGTAGAAACCGCTGCCCTTGAAGATCAAGCCCGCACCCGCACTGATCAGGCGTTTGACCTTGGCCTTATGACATTGCGGACAGATTTTGATCGGTGCAGCGGTAATGGACTGAAACCGCTCGAACTCGGTACCACACGCCTCGCATCGGTATTCGTACGTTGGCATAACAACATCACTCTCCGGCGGCCCACTGCCGCCGATCGACCGGTCATCGGACAACCCTGGTAGCAGATGAACTGTTAGGATTGCGTTCTACTGACCGCCACCTGCGCCGGCCGCAACACTCGATCATGCAGCATGTAACCTTTTTGCAGCAGTTGGGTCACTGCGGGCTCAGTGTACCGATCATCAGGCTGCTGCATCAGGGCCTGGTGATGATTCGGATCGAAGGGCGTGCCCGGCTGCGGAGCAATCACCTCGATATGCTGCTGCTTCAAAGCGCCCATCAACTGGTCGTACACGATCTGCAGCCCCTTCAGTACCGATCCCGCATCAACCTTGGCCGGATCGATCTCCAAAGCTCGTTCGAAATTGTCGATCACCGGCAACAAAGAGCTGATGAGCTTGCCGTTGGCATACTGGATCGCCTGTACCTTTTCGCCTTCCAGGCGTTTCTGGGCATTGCGGAAGTCGGCTTGCACGCGGGCCAACTGCTCAAAGAGAGAGTTGCGCTCGTCCTGTAACTTGCGCAAGTCCGACTCCAACACCTCGATATCCGGCGAGGCGGCTGCGGCAGCAGTCTCCTCGGCAGCATCGGCGGGTCCATTTCGGGCACCGTCGTTAGTCTGATTGTCTTTGGTCTCGTCGTTCATGATACTCCTCTATCCGCTGCACGACGTAACTCTGTCACGAGCCATATCGAATTCGTATTTATCTCACTGCAAACGTTGCGCCCCGTGGTACGGCCGCGGCGACGATTGCCTGAGGCCAGCCGCCTTCAAGGCATCCCTCAGGCTTCACCGGTCAGCTTTCCCCGGAGCTTCTCCAGAAAGCTCTTGCGTTGCGGCATGACTGCCGCGTCTTCCGTGCTGGCGAACTCCCGCAACAGCTGTCTCTGCTTCTCCGTCAGTTTGCGCGGGATCTCAACCAGAATCTGGACCAACTCATCGCCCGTGCGCTTGCTTCGCAGATCGGGCAACCCCTTGCCTTTGAGTTTGAAGACCTCGCCATGTTGCGAGCCGGCGGGGACTTCCAGCTCATCCTTGCCCGTCAGGGTCGGCACCTCGATCTTCGCGCCCAAAGCTGCCTGAGTGAAAGAGACCGGAATCTGGCACACCAGATCATTGTTGTGCCGGCTGAACAGGGCATGGGGCTTGACCGCAATGTAGCAGTGCAGATCGCCCGACGGGCCGCCGTCGGACCCGGGTTCGCCTTCGCCGGCTACGCGGACGGCCTGACCTTCGTGCACGCCGGGCGGAATATGGATCCGCACCACACGTTTGCGCATCTGTCGGCCGGTGCCGCCGCACGCCGGGCAATACTCGCGAACGACCGATCCGCGGCCCCGACAGTTCGGGCACGTCGTCACCATGCGGAACATCCCGCCGAAGCCCTGCTGGGCAACACGCCCCTGGCCACCGCATTGCGGGCAAACGATGGGGCTGCTGCCGGGCTTGGCTCCGGTACCGCCGCAGGTTTCGCACTGATCCTGACGCTCGAACTCGATCGTCTTTTCCGTACCGGTGGCGACTTCCTGCAGAGTCAGCTCGACTTGGGTTTCCAAGTCGAAGCCGCGTTGGGCATGCGAAGCTCGTCCGCCTCGCCGCCCGCCACCGAAGCCACCGAAGCCGCCCAGGCCTCCAAAGATATCGTCGAACATCGAGAAGATGTCCGAGACATCCATGTGCGAGAAGTCATGACGGCCAGACACACCGGCATGGCCGAGTTGATCGTAGCGTTGCCGTTTTTCCGGATCGGCAAGCACTTCGTAGGCTTCGGCGCATTCCTTGAACTTCGCCTCGGCCTCCGCCTTGTCCCCGTCCGCCCGATCCGGATGGTACTTCATCGCCAGCTTGCGATAGGCACGCTTGATCTCATCAGCATCAGCCTGTCTGCTGACTCCCAATACCTCGTAATAGTCACGCTTCGTGGCAGCCACAATAATGTTAAGTGCTGAGCACCAAGTGCCGAGTGCTGAGCCTAAGGGCTCCAACTCAGCACCCAGAACTCAGCACTCAGCACTTCCTCAAAAGCCTTGTGATTCTTTCACTACGTATCTTAGGCTACCGCGCCTGTGACCGGCTTGTTCTCTTCGCCCTTCTTCTCCTTCAGCTCAGTGATCAAGACATCGGTCGTCAGGGCCAGCCCGATGGCACTGGCAGCGTTCATCAACGCCGTCCGCGCCACCTTCGTCGGGTCAATAATACCCGCTTTGAACATATCCACAAACTCGCCCTTGGCAGCATCGTAGCCCCAGGCGGGATTCTTGTTCTCCAGGATCTCGGCGACGACGACTTCGCCATCCTCGCCGGCGTTGTCGGCGATCTGCCGAGCGGGCGAACGCAAGGCTTCGCTGACGATATCAAAACCGATCTTCTCATCGCCCTTGGCCTTCGACTTGGCGTTTTCGACGGCCTCGATCGCGCGGAGGAACGAGACGCCGCCTCCGGGGACGATGCCTTCCTCAGCTGCCGCCTTGGTGGCATGCAGCGCGTCGTCGATCAGGTCCTTGCGTTCCTTCATCTGGGTTTCGGTAGCTGCACCGGCCTTGATGACCGCGACGCCGCCGACGAGCTTGGCCAGGCGTTCCTGGAGCTTCTCGCGATCGTAATCGCTGGTGGTGGTTTCGATCTGCTTGCGGAGCTGTTCAGCCCGGCCGTCGATCTCTTTCTTCTTGCCGCCGCCCTGGATGATCAGGGTGCGGTCCTTGTTGACCAGCACACGCTTGGCCTGGCCGAGATCTTCAATCTCAACGTTCTCAAGCTTCAAGCCGAGGTCTTCGCTGATGAACTTGCCACCCGTGACGATGGCGATATCGCCCATCATGGCCTTGCGGCGATCGCCGAAGCCCGGCGCCTTGACGGCCGCGCAGTTCAGGATGCCGCGCAGCTTGTTGACGACCAAGGTGGCCAGGGCTTCGCCTTCGACGTCCTCCGCGATCACGAGGAGCGGCTTGCCGCTGCGGGCGACCTTCTCCAGGAGCGGGATGAGGTCAGCCACGGCCGAGATCTTCTTCTCGTACAGCAGGATGTAGGGATCCTCGAGGACGCACTCCATGGCCTCGGCGTTGGTCACGAAGTACGGGGAGATGTATCCCTTGTCGAACTCCATCCCCTCGACCACTTCGACCTCGGTCTTCGTCCCCTTGGAC
>JBLNDH010000146.1:0-3286 GCA_050261455.1 Bacillota bacterium | reverse complement strand
CAACGCAACAAAGGCATCGGCAGCCAGTTGCTCAAACACCTCTGCAGCCACACCGAGCGTCCGGTCCTGATCGGCACCTGGGCGGATGCTGTCTGGGCCATCGGATTCTATCAGAAGCATGGCTTCCGATTGGTCACGCCCCAGCAGAAGAATCAACTGCTTCAGAAGTACTGGGGTGTCCCCGAACGCCAGATTGAAACCTCCGTGGTGCTGGCCGACGCCAAGTGGCATCAGCGTGCCCCTGCCAACGGCAATGGCTTGGCCGCTGAGAGCCTCAAGGTCGTATTGGAAAGGGATCAGTTCGCCAAGCTCCTGGGTTTGAAGATCATCGAGACCGGCGAGGGTCGCGCCAAGGTCACCATGCAAATCGGCCCACAGCACATGAACGGCCTGGGCGCCGTCCAGGGCGGCGCGATCTTCACCCTCGCCGATTATGCCTTCGCCGCCGCCTGCAACTCCCATGGCTTTGCCAGCGTCGGGATCAACGTCAGCATTTCTTATCTGAAAGCCGCCAAGGCAGGCACCCTCACCGCCGAGGCCCAGGAGGCCGCTCCCCACCGCAAGCTCGGAACCTCTACCGTGCGAGTCACCGATGACCAAGGCGATCTCGTAGCGATCTTCCAGGGCCTCTCCTACAAAAAAGGGTAGAGTCCTGAAGATGCAAAATGCCCAGGGAGCAAGTTCGCCGGGGCCTGTCGACACCCAGAATGCACCCGCCCACTCGCAAAAATGGAACAGAGTTGATAACCTAAGTACATCATTTTCGGGCACATGGGATTGTTGACCAACCGTATCGAAGAAAGGAACGCTCAATGCCAGAGCAGACGCAATCCAATATCCGCGGCTGGATCGTGACGTTCGCCGCCCTGGGCATCAACTTGGCCTCCGGCACCCTCTACGCCTGGAGTGTGATGGGCAAAGCCCTGGTTACACGTGCTGAGAACCCCTGGACCAAGACGCAGGCGGCCATCCCCTTTGCGGTCGCCACCGCCACCTTCTCCATCATGATGATCTTCGCGGGCCGCATGCAGGACAAGATCGGCCCGCGTCGAATCGCGTTGCTTGGCGGCATCGTGCTCGGGGCTGGATTCATCGCCGCCTCTTTCGCGACCACGCCCGCTCTGATGGGCCTCTGTTTTGCCTTGGTGGGGCTGGGAATCGGCTTGTCGTACGCCGCCACCACTCCTGCCGCCATCAAGTGGTTTCCACCGGCTAGAAAGGGTCTGATCACCGGCATCGTCGTGAGCGGTGTCGGCCTGGCCGCCGTGTACGCTTCGCCCCTCGCGGCCATCATGCTCAAGCACATGGACATCTCCCAGACCCTTTTCATCCTCGGCATCGGCAGCATCGTTAGCATTTGCCTGCTGGCATTGATCGTCAACAACCCACCCGCGGGCTATGTTCCTCCCAGCTCTGCCGCGTTGGTTCCCGCCGCGAAGGCGAAAGCTGCAATCTCCGGCCGCAACATGGATTGGCCCGAGATGCTCTCCACTCCTCAGTTCTATCTCCTCTGGATCATCTTCGTCCTGGGCGCCACACCCGGCTTGATGATCATTGCCAACGTCGCCATGATCGCCGATCAGCAGGCCAAATGGGTTGCCGGCTTCGTCCCGGTTATGACCCTTGCCCTCTTCAACGCCTCCGGCCGCATCGTCGGTGGTTTCGTCTCCGATCGCATTGGCCGTACACAGACCATCATCCTGGCGTTCGTTCTCCAGGCTGTGAACATGCTCGTCTTTTCCCATTACACCACCCCCGCGATGCTCGTCTTCGGGACGGCCTTTACTGGCCTGTGCTACGGGACCATCTTCACCCTGATGCCCGCCGCCACTGCTGACTTCTACGGCGTTCGCAACCTGGGTGTGAATTTCGGACTGCTCTTTACAGCCTTCGGTGTTGCCGGCTCGCTCGGTTCTTTGTTAGGCGGCCGAGTTCGCGACCTCCTGGGTTCCTATTTCGTCGCGTACATGATCATGGCGGGCATGCTGTTGGTCGGCGCCGCTTTGGCGTCCATTACTCGGGCGCCTCGCATCCCGGCGGAACCGGCTGTCCCGGCCAAGGAACCGGCCTCGGTGGCTTAACTCGTTTTGACCTCTGTCGCTGGCGCAGATGGGCATGCGTCGCGATCGGCGGCGAGGCGTCCGCAAGGGCGCTGCGCAAACCAGCTGTGTACTTGTGGGAACCAACTGGCAATTCTGCTGAAAGGACTGGCCAAATATGTGGAGAATGGGCAGGAGGACGCCACTGGTAGTCGCCTGTGGCGCTGTGATAATCTTGGGCACGGCAGGGCTCGGCCAGGCTGCGGAGGCCGAAGCCCCCAAGGCCCCGGCCGCCAAAAGCGAGCAGGCCGCGGTACAGCCCCCCGTCGCTGCCGAGAAGGACTGGGTCGATCAGGTCAAACAACCCGCTCCTTGGTTCAAATGGGGCGCCGATGAACGCGTCCGGCAGGAATACATCCAGAATCCGTTTTTCTTCGATACCGATCCCCCCGGCCATGAGTGGAACTTCCTGCGTCTCCGCTCTCGCGTCTGGGGCACTCTTTCGCCCGCCGAGCAGATCGATATCAATGCCCGCCTGACCTGGGAAAGCCGCTATTGGTTCACCCCCGAATCCCGGCCCGAACCGGCCTCCGGCAACGACGGCCCCTGGGACTGGAGCGATGTCGTCTGGGATAACCTGAATTTCAAAGTCAAAGGTGTCGCCGGCGAAAAGTCCTCTCTCACCGTCGGCCGCCAGGACATTATCCTCGGCGATGGCTGGCTCGTCCTCGATGGCACTCCTCTGGATGGGTCCCGCACCATCTACTTCGATGCCATGCGCCTCTCGCTTCCGTTTGAGGAGGCCAAGACCGCCGTCGATGCCATCGCCATCCAGCAGTACTCCGATCCGGATGAGTGGCTTCCCCCCATCGGCAGCCGGGACTATCCCAGGCTGACCGAGCAGGACGAAACCGGTGCCGTTCTCTGGGTCACCAACAAGTCCATCAAGGACACCGAGCTCAACGGGTATTTCATCTACAAGCATGACGATGCCCAAGTGGCCAATGGCGACAATGGGGACATCTACACCCTGGGCACCCGAGCGGTCCATGCTTTCAATCAGCATTGGTCGGCGCAGGCGGAAGGGGCTTACCAGTTTGGAAGCCGCGAGAATCCCGCCCTGTTCGGTTCCGACGAAACGGATCTGTCCGCCTTTGGCGTGAACAGTCGCCTGACGTATTCGTTTAATGATGAGTGGAAGAACCGGCTCGGCTTCGCCTTCGAATACCTCTCCGGTGATGATCCGG
>JBLNDH010000145.1:0-9974 GCA_050261455.1 Bacillota bacterium | reverse complement strand
ATACACCCTCACCCCAGCGACCCCGGAACTGCTTCCGCCCACACTTGGCGGGGGAAGCGAAAACCGCTGGACGCTGAACTTCGGCCCCCAGCACCCGGCGACCCACACCACGTTACGGCTCGTCTTGGAACTCGACGGGGAACGCGTCATCCGCTGCACGCCTCACATTGGCTACCTTCACAGCGGCTTTGAGAAGCTGGGCGAGCACCTGAACTACAACCAGTATGTCACAATCGTGGACCGCATGGACTATTCGGCCCCGATCTACAACGAACTGGCCTGGCACGGAGCCGCCGAGAAGCTGATGGGCATCGACCTCACCCCTCGCTGTAAGGTGCTGCGGACGATCGCCGGGGAGTTGGGGCGAATTCAATCGCATTTATTGTGCGTCGGGGCGGCCGGCTTGGACTTGGGCGCCATGACGGCGTTTCTGTACGGCTTTAATGAGCGAGAACTCATCTACGACATCGTCGAGTTCATGAGCGGCCAGCGGTTCCACACCAGTTGGACCCGGGTAGGGGGGCTCAACATGGACCTCCCCGACGAAGGCACTTTCAAGAAGATGGTTCACCACTTCATCGACGATGCCCTGCCGCGGGCCGTCGAGGATGTCGAACTTCTACTTAACAAAAACCGCATATTTGTTGATCGTACCAAAGGAATTAGCCCGATCAAGCAAGAAGACGCGATCGCCTGGAGTTTGACGGGGCCAATGGCGCGGGCGGCCGGGATCCGACGCGACATCCGCAAAGATGAGCCGTATTTGTGCTTCCAGGACAACTGGGACGGGCAGGGGGCCCCGGCTGTGGATTTCAAAGTCCCGGTCATGAATACGGGCGATGTTTACGCCCGGTACCTGGTGCGGTTGGAAGAGATGAAGCAGTCGGCCCATATCATACGCCAACTCATTGATCATCTGCCTTCGGGGCCCGTCGATGTCAGCCCGGAAGGGAAAGAAGTCTTGCCGCCCAAGGGCCAGGTCTACAGCAGTATCGAAGGGCTCATCCAGCACTTCGAGCTGATCATGACCAATCGTGGCTTTGCCGCTCCCAAGGGGGAGGTGTACTACTGCATTGAGACGGCCAATGGCGAGCTGGGCTATTATATTGTAAGTGCCGGCGACAATGTGCCTTGGCGCGTGCGCACCCGGCCGCCGTGCTTCATCAATTACCAGATGTTCCCCAAGCTGATCGAGGGGCACATGATTTCGGATGTGGTGGCGGTGCTCGGCAGCATTAACGTTATTGCGGCGGAACTGGATCGATAAAACCGTGTTGCAGAGACTGAGGCCCTGCCTCGTCCCCTCAGCACCCAGTACTCGGAACTGTCTTATGGCTTGGCCCGTTGAAGATCGGCGATCGGCGGTCGTGAAGGAAGGCAAAGCGCCCCTGTTAACGGACGCGATGAAAAAGGAACTGGCAGAAAAGTACTTCCCGCGTTACCCGACCAAGCGGGCTGTGCTCTTACCGGCGCTGCACATGGTCCAGCACGCGTATAACTGGATTCCGATGCAGGCCATTCAGGAAGTAGCGGAGTTCCTTGAGATCGCGCCCGCGGAAGCGTTGGATACCGCGAGTTTTTACGAAGAATATTGGCTGAAGCCCAAGGGGAAGTACCTCATCCAGGTTTGCCGGTCGCTGACCTGCGAAATCTGCGGCTCTCGACGGCTGACCGAGCGCATCAAGCAGAAACTGCATGTCGAAGTGGGCGAGACGACGGCGGATGGCAAGTTCACCCTGGTGGAACTGGAATGCCTGGGGTCGTGTGGCACCGCACCGGTGATGCTCGTCAACGAAGTGTTGTTCGAGAATCTGACGCCGGAAAGTCTTGACCCGATTTTGGATAACCTGCCGCACGAGCCGGAGCAATTCAAAGACCCGACGATCACGTGGCAGCAGGAGCATTGACAGTTTGGCCTTTGTCCGTGGTGTTTCGGACCGATCACGACGCGTAGGGGGTTTGGGAGTTAGCAGGATCTGGGATTTCGACATGGCGAAAATGGTGATTCAGCTTCCCAAGCCTCTGCCGGCGAGTCACGATTGCCTGCCGCATGCGGCGATGAATCTGGGTTCGACCCAGGGTTCCGGGACGCGGCCAGCGCCGGGGATGGTTTCATCGCTGGTGCTGGAAGAGCAGTTCGGGAACTGGGTTCTGTATCGGATGGACGATCGGGGCGGGTTTGTGGGCGACACTTGGCATGGTAGCAAAGAAGATGCGATCTGGCAGATCAAGAAGGAATTCGGTATCGATGTAAAGGACGTATAAGAACGGGTATGACAGATGAATGATGATCCGCATCGTCGCTTCGTTCCGAACCCGGCGAGGCGGATACCGAATAACTTCAAGGAGTTGGAAATGGCCGAGAATCGGCCGGGCAATGGGCTGTGGGGTTGGCTGGGTCGACAGATCGGTCATGTGAAGAAGGCTGTGAAAACCGACGTCACCAAGCAGATCGTGCACCGGGAGCAGCACGTCCAGGAGGCCAAGCTGCCGGATCAGCCTAATATTACGTTGCGACGCACGGTGATTGATGAAGTGATCATCGATAAAGAGGCGGGAAAGAGTAGCCAGTAGTCAGAAGATAGAAGAGAGCGAGCCCATGGCATTTACCGAGCCTGTATTGACCAAGCGTATCCCGCTCGACCCGGCCCAGCGCAAGCTGTATTGGTACGACGACTATGTTGCGACCGGCGGCTACCAGGTCTTGCGCAAAGCATTGGACCTGAAGCCGGATGAAATCATCAAGATTGTCACGGAATCGGGGCTCCGCGGGCGGGGCGGGGCGGGTTTCAGCGCCGGCCAGAAGTGGTCGTTCATTCCCAAGGAGAAGAAGGGCCCGCATTACATGGTGGTGAATGCGGACGAATCGGAGCCGGGCACGTTCAAGGATCGGTACCTGATCGACTACGATCCGCATCAGCTTCTGGAAGGCATCGCGATTGCCTCGATGGCCACGCAGTGCGACGTGGCCTACATTTTCATTCGCGGCGAGTATCATCGGCAGGCCAGGGTGCTGGAGCGGGCGATTCAGGAAGCATACGAGCACGGCATTTTCGGGCCTCAGGGGATTCTCGGCAGCAACACAAAGCTGGAGTGCTACTTGCACCGCGGGGCGGGGGCATACATTTGCGGCGAAGAGACCGGGCTGTTGGAGGCGTTAGAAGGAAAGCGCGGCTGGCCTCGCAACAAGCCGCCGTTCCCAGCCATTGCGGGCGCGTTTGCCCGGCCGACGGTGATTAATAACGTGGAAACACTGTGCTGCGTGCCCCATATCATCGACCGTGGCGCCGCCTGGTTCCGGACGATGGGGACGGAGAAATCGCCGGGGCCCAAGCTCTATGGCATGAGCGGGCACGTACAGAAGCCCGGGGTTTACGAGGAAGAACTGGGGATCACGCTGGATTACGCGATCAACAAGCTGGCGGGGGGGATGAAGGGCGGCAAGTACAAGGCGGCGATCTGCGGCGGCATCTCGATGGGGGTGCTCGGGCCCAATGAACTGGACATCCGCCTCGATTTTGACGACGTGCGATTCCGCGGCGGCTGCCTGGGTCTGGGGACGGCGGGCATGATCGTCATGAACGAGCACACCAACATGGTGGAAGCGCTACGCAACTGCGTGCGGTTTTATGCTCACGAATCCTGTGGGCAGTGCACGCCCTGCCGCGAAGGCTCCGCCTGGATGCATAAGATCCTGAACCGCATTCTCGATGGCATGGGGCAAGCCAAGGATCTGGAGATGCTCTTGGAGCTGGAGAAGACACAAGGGATCATGCCGGGCACGACGATCTGCGGCCTGGCGGATGGCACGGCTTGGGCGACGCGGACGTTCATCAATAAGTTCTATGATGAATTTGCGGCGGTCTGCCCCGCCCAGCGCCCGGTGCCCTTGACAATTCGTCGTGGCAGGACGAATGTGGTGGTACCGATAGGGTCGAATACGCGATAGCGGGCTTCAATTCGGAAGGGCGTATGGGCCAAGAAACCCAAACCACCACACTCTATAAGGATTTCGGCTATGAGAGCGCTGCCCCAGCGCACACCGCGGCCTACCTGCTTGAGCCGATAGTCTCCTTGTGTCCGACCCTGGAGCCCGGCCTAAGAGTGCTGGACGTGGGCTGTGGCAACGGGTATCTCGCAGGCCAATTCCTTTCGAGGGGTTGCCGGGTCGTCGGACTCGATCTCAGCGAGCAAGGCATTGGCATCGCACGGCAAACCTATCCCGCAGGTCGATTTGAGGTGCTGGCCGCCGACGACGAGGTGCTACAAAACCTGCGTGAGGAACCCTTCGACCTGGTCATCAGCACGGAGGTTGTGGAGCATTTGTACGCCCCCCGGCCCTATGTGCGCGGGTGTTTCAGTGCATTGAAACCCGGCGGGCGTTTCATCTGTTCGACGCCTTACCATGGGTATCTGAAGAATCTTCTGTTAGCTCTGACGGGCAAGTTGGATGCCCACTTCGGGCCCCTTTGGGACGGTGGTCATATCAAGTTTTGGAGCCAGAAGACCCTGACGCAGTTGCTAGTGGAATCGCACTTTGAGAACATCCAGTTCCGGGGTTGTGGCCGCTTCCCCTACCTCTGGATGTCCATGGTGATGGCAGGGGACCGGCCAAAATCCACAACAACCCCGTGAAGAATGCTTACCCGAGCCTTGGCACCGTCCGACAAAAGGAATAGGTTGGACTTGCGAGCCATCGCCACTTGAACGGGAGACACGCGGGATGTTTTCTTTGCATTTTCCAGGGTTGGACGCCGGTAAGTCACCCATCGCATTGGCGCAGGCCTGTGGCATTGCGGCCGCCGGCGCAACATCGGCTACCCAGCCCCGGTTCGCCAAGCTATTTGCGGAGGCCCCGCGACTCTGGCGTGCAAGTTCATTGGAAGAGTCGGATCTGGTTATTTACCCATACGCCTACAGCGATTCTGCGAAGACGCGTCAAATTGCCGAGCTTGCTCGATCAGCGGGCAAGACCTGTGTTTTCTTCCGCGCGTCAGATGATCCCACTCCGGCGGCACCGCCCTACGGCATCGTGTACCGGGATTCCATTTTTGCGGACATTCAGACCCCCCAGGAACGGGCCATGCCGGCCTTCTGCGACGATTTGCTTCGCGATGTGGGCGGACAGGTTCCCAGCCGAGAAAAGCAGGACCGGCCTGTTGTTGGCTTCTGTGGCTACGTCGGCACCGCGTTCTCCCGGTTGCTATACCAACTGACAGGTCGGACGCAAAAGGCACGAGGCCTGATCCTGCGGCATCGTACATTGCAGTATTTAAGCCAGGACCGTCGTATCGACTGCCGGTTTATCCGCCGAACGCAGTTCTGGGGCGGCGCCATGGGACGTTTTCGCCGCGATCTCCAGCGAGCCAAGCGCGTGTACCAGGAGTACGTCGACAATATTCTGGGGACGGACTATACGCTTTGCCTGCGCGGCATGGGCAACTTTTCCTTCCGCCTTTACGAGGTCCTCGCGGCGGGGCGCATTCCCCTGTTCATCAATACGCGTTGCGTCCTGCCTTTCCAAGACCGAATTGATTGGCACAAGCATTGTGTGTGGATTGAGGATTCCGACTTGCCGCACATCGGCGATGCGCTGGCGAGCTTCCATTCACGCATAAGTCCCATACAATTCCGCCAAATGCAGTTGGAAAATCGAAAGCTCTGGGAGGAGTGGCTGTCGCCGCTTAGCTTTTACCGTCGCATCGTTGAAGATGCGGTTACCAACGGGGCCCCGAGCCGCGTGAACACGGCATCGGTGTCACTTCCACAACAGTCCTGAACAACGGCGAAGGCTCAGTAGACCGTTTTGCGGCAGGCCCAGGACAGGTCAGCAGCCTCGCCCCAGAAAGATCGTTGCGGAATTAGCCGATGCCCTATTATGGTATTTGGCTCCGAACTGAGATGCTCCCGCGTACACCATAAGTAACAGATTACCATGAGCTTAAAAACCAAGATCGACAACGGATCGGCAGTAATCGGCGTGATTGGCCTGGGATACGTGGGCCTCCCCCTATTGCGAGCTTTCTGCCTGGCGGGACATCGGGTAATTGGCTTCGATGTCGATCGCCGGAAGATCGAGATGCTCAAGAAGAAGGAGAATTACCTGAAGCATCTCGGCGAGGATTTTGTGGATGCCATGGTCTCGTCTGGCCGCTTTGATGCCACCGACGACATGTCGCGCATGGGCGAGGCCGATGTGCTGATCAGCTGCGTGCCCACACCCCTGGGTGCGCATTTGGAGCCCGATCTGATCTTCGTCGAACAGACGGCGGATGACATTGCCAAGACGCTTCGGCCGCAGCAATTGGTGGTGCTCGAATCCTCCACCTATCCCGGCACCACGCGCGAAGTCATGTTGCCCCGCTTCGAAGCCCGTGGCCTCAAGTGTGGAACGGACTTTTATCTGGCCTATTCGCCGGAGCGGGAAGACCCGGGCCGCAAGGATCACAACACCCAGACGATTCCGAAGCTGGTAGGGGGGATCGATCCGATTTCGGGCGAATTGGCAGTAGCCCTGTATCGCCGGGCCATCAAGCAGGTCATCCCGGTCTCGAGTGCGGAAGTGGCGGAGGCCGCCAAGATCCTGGAAAACACGTATCGCGCCATCAACATCGCTTTGGTCAACGAGATGAAGGTCATCCTGACGGCGATGGGGATCGATGTCTGGGAAGTGATCAACGCGGCGGCCACCAAGCCCTTCGGTTTTCAAGCCTTTTATCCGGGTCCGGGCCTGGGCGGGCACTGCATTCCGATCGATCCGTATTACCTGACGTGGAAGGCGCGCGAGGTGGGCTACCCGACGCGTTTCATCGAACTGGCGGGCGAGATCAACCGCAACATGCCCGAATTCGTCGTGCAGCGCACCACGCTGGCGCTCAATCAGCAGGGCAAGGCCGTGAAGGGCAGCAAGATCCTCGTACTCGGGCTGGCGTACAAGCCGGACGTGGACGATGTGCGGGAAAGCCCCAGTTTCGAACTGATCGAGAAACTCGAGCACCTCGGGGCGACGGTGGATTACAACGACCCCCATATCCCGGCGACGCACAAGATGCGCCGGCATGATCTGCAGATGCTCAGCGTGCCCCTGACACCGGAAACCCTGAAGCGATACGATTGCGTGATCGTCGCGACGCACCATGCCAGCTACGACTGGCAGTTCATCGCGAATCACGCCAGGCTGATCGTGGATACGCGCAACGCCATGCGCAACGTGACCGGCCGCCGGGATCACATTGTCAGCGCATGAGGCGAATGGTGACTGGGGTTTCTATTGGGCAAGAATGGGCGGCGCGTTCATGAGAGTGCTTCACGTTATTTCGGGCATTGATGTTCCTACCGGCGGCCCCGGTTCGGCGCTGGTGGGACTGGGGTCGGCGCAGGCGAAGGCGGGGTTGGAGGTGACGGTCCTGACCGCCTTCGCGCAAGGGGCGGACCTGGCTCCGGTGGAGCAGCTCAAGCGGGATGGCGTCGATGTTCACGTCATTGGGCCTGTCCATACGCCCCTGGGCTTGCATTCGGGAATTCCCGCGAAACTCAACGAGCTTCTGGATCGGGCGGATGTGGTCCATATCCATGGTCTGTGGGAAGAGATCCAGCATCGCGCGGCTCGCCTGGCGTGGGAGCGCAGCATTCCGTATATCATGACGCCCCATGGCATGCTCGACCCGTGGAGCCTCTCGCAGCGGGCGCTGAAGAAACGGTTGTACATGGCGTGGCGTCTGCGGACCAATCTCAACCGGGCGGCGGCGATCCACTACACCGCGGAAATCGAGCGCGATCTGGCGGAGCCGTTGGGGTTGCGGCCGCCGCCGCTGATCGAGCTGAATGGCGTGGATCTGCGTGAGTTTGAGAAACTTCCCGAGAAGGGGACCTTCCGCAAGCTGTATCCGCAGATTGGCCAGCGTCCCCTGATTCTGTTCCTCAGTCGGATCCACCTCAAGAAGGGCCTGGACATGCTGATCCCGGCGATGGCCAAGGTCACAACGCCGAACGCCGTTCTCGTGATCATTGGCCCGGACCCCTGGGGCTATGGTCAAACCATCAAGGACCTGATCAAAGAGCACGGGATTGGCGATCGCACCATTTTTGTCGGACAAGTGCCGGCCGATGTGCGTATCGCCGCCTTTACCGATGCTGACATTTTCGTGCTGCCGAGCTACCAGGAGAACTTCGGCATCGCTGTCGCCGAGGCCTTGGCGGCGGGGACACCGGTGGTGATTTCCGACCAGGTGAACATTCATCGCCAGATCAGCAATGCGGGCGTAGGCGGTGTGGTTCCCCGGCAGGTGGATCGCGTGGCGGCGGAGATCGATCGCTGGTTGCAGGATAACGAATTGCGCCGCGTGGCTGCGGAAAAAGCCCGGCCTTTTGTGTGGGAGCACTATGGCTGGGCGCAGATCGCCCGACGATGGGTGGGACATTATGATCAGATTGTCGCCAAACACCAAGCAGCGAAATCCGTTGCGTAGTGGCCGCCGTGTCTTGGCGCGATTCCTGGGTGCGCGGGTTTTACGGGGATGAAAGGGTTCGCCGATGCCGAAGTTCTACCTGCCGCTGGTCAACTGGATCCGGGCACACCCGGCGATCCGCAACCTGGCGCGTTCGGCCATGCTGGTGGTGCCTGACCTGCCGATCACGATGAACGTACCGGAACTGGGCCGAGTTCGCTTCGGATTCCGGCGCCACCGTTGGCTGATGGGTGCCAACTGTTTTGCCGGCCATGCGCTGATCCTCGGCACCTTCAAGCGTCTGATCCATCCCGGCGACGTTTTCTACGATGTCGGGGCGAACATCGGCTACTACATGCGGTTCATCCTGGCCCATTTCCCGGTAAGCCATCTGGTCGCTTTCGAACCCATGACTGCCAACGTGAAAATGCTACAGGCGAACGTTGAGCTGGCCAACTGTCAGGAGAAAGTGACGCTCCTGCCCATCGCGTTGGGCGATATCAACAGCGACGAGGAATTGCAGATCGACGATGTCGGCGACGGCTCGGCGGTGCTGAGCCGAATTAGCGGCGGGCAGGCCGCCGAACCGCGGCGCCAATACGGCCTGAAACCTAAGACGGAAGTCATTCCCGTGATTCGCCTTGACGACGCGATCGCCCGCTATAATCTCCGGCCGCCGCAGGTGATCAAAATCGACACCGAAGGCGCGGAGGGCATTGTTCTGGAAGGGGCTCGCCAAACACTGACCCAACATCGGCCTCGCCTGGCGGTCGCGCTGCATGGGCCGGAACATGCGAGAGAAACGATCCAACTCCTGAGCGGCATCGGATATCTCTGTTATGGGTTGGTCCAGAACAATGGGAAATCGGTCTATCGGGAGTTGAGCCCCTCGGATGCCCAGTTGCTCAGCGACAACAACATCGTCTGCTCAACCAATCCGGACGATGTGCGTCAGCCGATCGAGCCGCTGGAGCTGTCGGGCATGCTGCGATGAAATCCGGAACTCTTTTGCAGCGATCAGGCACATTCTGTTCGGGGCTACTGGCGGGGGTTCTTTGCACGTCGTAAGATGTCCTGCCACCGGTCCGAATTCTCAGGAATAACGCGAGCTGGTTGATCCGAATTATGCGAATTCTCCATGTGACTTGGCAGATGCATCCGTCAACGGGCGGGCCGCCGCGTGTGGTTTCCCGGCTAGCCGCCGCTCAGGCAAAGGCGGGGCTCGATGTGCGTGTGGTGGCGTATGATGGCGGTGACGGGAATGCCGCGACCGCGGAGATGAATGCCACGATCCCTTACTGCGACCGAGTTCAGTTCAGCTACATCCCCGTGGGCGGAAGACTGGAGTCCATCTTTGCACGCAATGCCAAACGCGTGCTGCCCGAGCTGATTGACCAGGCCGATGTTGTCCACCTCCACGGGGTGTGGTATCCGATCCTGCTCGCCGCGGCGACGGAGGCTCGGCGACAGGGGAAGCCCTATTTCGTCCAGCCCAATGGGATGCTGGACCCATGGACCTTGTCCCAG
>JBLNDH010000144.1:0-3829 GCA_050261455.1 Bacillota bacterium | reverse complement strand
ATATCGACGACTACCAAACCCCGCGTGAGCTGATCCTCATGCTCTGCGATCTGGTCAGCCGCGGCGGCAACCTCCTGCTGGACATCGGGCCCACCGCCGATGGCCGAATCCCCGTCATCATGCAGGATCGCCTCATCCAGATGGGCAATTGGCTCAAGGTCAACGGCGAAGCCATCTACGGCACCCGCCACGCCGGCCGCGAATGCCAGTGGACCCCCGGCCAGCGCCCCAAGCAAGGCTACGGCGAATACAAAGAGAAATATGATCTGATGGCCCAGGTCGGCCAAGCCCCCAAGGGCAACCGCGCCGTCAAGCAGATGTTCTTCACCAAGAAGCCCCAGGCCCTCTACGCCATCACCGTCGGCTGGCCTGGCTCGCAGCTGGTCATCCACAACATCAAGGTCCCTGCCAACACCCCAATCACCCTCCTCGGCCTCCCCGGCACCCTCCAATACGAACTGAAAGGCTCCGACCTGATCGTCCAACTCCCCAACCTGACCGACGACCAGCTCCCCTGCCTCTACGCCTATTCCTTCAAGATCCCCGGCGCCGAACTCCTGCCGGAATAACCCCCCTGTTCGACCAACAAACGGGGACCCTGCCCCCTGTCGCAAGACAGCCATGCAGGGTCCCCGTTTCGCTTTTACTGCAACGCCCGCGGAGCTTGCTCCCCGAATTCTCCTCTCTCCACCCCCCAAGCAACAAACTATGCCACGGGCATCTGGCCCGTGCGCGACCGTGGCATGGGCAACCCGCCCATGCATTCCATTAGTGCTTACCCCCTCTGCCAGACCTTCCCCATCCCGACAATCTATCTGTGCCCCATCCGTGGCAATACAAAGACGTACCCTGGGCATCTTGCCCATGCGCGTCCTATCTGCGTTCATCCGCAGCCCTTTTGACAACCATTCGTGTAAATTCGTGTAGATTCGTGGGCCCCATTTCCCTTCACACCTTTGCTTGCAGACTTCCCGAAACCATGGCATAATAGTGCCCAGGCAAAAGGGTGCGGCGGCACGCGCCGAAATCCTGCTTGGATGTACAACCCGATTCCCTCATGTCAGTTCTTGCCGAGGAGGTGCTATGCGCGGCGTCAACTTGATCCTCGTTTCCGTCCTGCTGGGCACATGCCGTCTCGCCAATGCTTCAGTCCTGGCCACCAGCCCGCAAATCCCCTTCAAGTTCGATTGCGGTCCAACGGGCTTCCCCGACGTGCCTCATCCCGCGGACTGCTCCTTCCAAATCTGCTACCTGGATGCCGATCCCGCATCTGGCCTCCTGGTGCCCCTGACCGACACAACACTCTTCGATCCCACCCCGTACTCCCCACACGACAGGTTACCCGCGTTCTACACCGTCACCGCTGGCAAGCGCTTTGAGGCCTTCGCCGCCAAGTTCACGGACGGGACCTTTGAGTGGCTCTCTGGACAACCCGTGTTTTACGCCCTGAATGGCACCGCCACGGAGGGCCCGTCCACGACCTTCTCCGAATCCTGGCTGCTCTCGCCCCGAACCACCGACTTCGCCGGCTATAAACTCACCGCCGTGACCGTCACCACTTACCTCGACGACATCACCCCCCGCCCCACGTACACCACCGATCCCCACGACCCCTACGTGGTCACTGGCCACGCCATCGTAACCTTCGAAGGCACCCCCATCCCCGAGCCCACCAGCTTAATGCTCCTCGCCGGCTCCCTGGCACTGCTCGCCCGGACTCGCCGATGTCGCTAACCCCAGAATCCATATTGGCCTCTATCGGCCAATAGTGCGGGGGCTTAACCCACCCTTGAGTGAGTGTCGCCACCTGAAAGGAAAGAAATCGTGGACGTTCCACAACAGTTTCATGAAATAGCAGAGAAGGTGAAGACCGGAAGCAAGCCCGAGGCGACCGTCCGCACATTGCTGTCGTGGTTTGGGGCATACCGCAGGAGTTGGCGGAACGTCAAGACAATCCGCGAGGCATTGGATCAGGTCAGACTCGTTACCTACCCTGATTTCGAGGGCCAGTACATCGATTCGTCTGTCATGTTTCTCGGTGTTGACGGTAACGCCCAGTTGCAGACACCTGATGGAAACGGGAAGAATGAGGGAACAGCCCCTCTGCCTGCCGCAATCACGGTCGCGTCACCGCAATCCGAGTCCGAGGGCGGCGACGTGAAGCTTGCCGACCTTGCTCACCGGATTAATCGACTCGCCTCCGCAAACTCCCCACCGATGGCAGTTCCGCCCGATGCCAGCGTCGAACAAGCGGTTACCCTGATGTTCCAAAATGACTACTCGCAATTGCCGGTCATGATCCGTGACCGAGAAGTTAAAGGGCTGTTCAGTTGGAAGTCGTTAGGGGCGCGTCTTGCACTAGGCAAGACATGCAAGCTGGTGCGGGAGTGCATGGATAGGCATCAGGAGATTCCATACGATGCCTCTATGTTCGACGCAGTACGCATCATCGTTGAACACGACTGCGTACTTGTCCGTGACGCAAACAAGGCGATCTGCGGCATCGTTACGGCCAGCGACATCAGCATTCAATTCCAGCAACTCACTGAGCCATTTCTGCTCCTCGGTGACATCGAAAGCCGCATACGCTATCTGATTGATGCGAAATTCTCGGCCATCGACCTCCAGACCGTTAAGGATCCAACAGACGCAGACCGTAAAATCGAAGATGCGTCAGACCTGACGTTCGGAGAATATGTGCGACTACTTCAGAACGAGAATATGTGGGCCAAGCTACAAGCGAGAATTGACCGCAAGACCTTTACCGATGAGCTTGATCGTGTTCGGCAAATCCGAAACGACGTGATGCACTTCGACCCCGACCCGATTGAGCCAGCGGACATGAAGCGACTCAAACAATTTGCCACTTTTCTTGAGCGTCTACAGGCACTGACCGATGGGAGTAATCAACGAAGCCGCACCTAGCCGTTAAAAGGCGCACGAGCAATATCGCTAACTGGGCACGAAACCGAGACGAGGACGGTTTCTGTTCCATTGAGGAAAAAGGGGCAAAGCACGTTTGCTGGGCAAATGCCTAAATATGCTCTGCCCCCTTTTCCGCTTCCACGCCGGGTGCTGAGCGTAGCGAAGCCCCGGATCTCCGCGCGCTCCGATCCCCCACCCAGGATCGCTCCCCAACTGCTTGTCCTGCTGAGCGCCGCGGCCTGGGGCACGAGCACGAAACCCGGACGCGAACCGTTTCCATCCCAACCCATGCAGCCCGTGGCGTCCCGCCCACGCGCCTTCTATCCGTGCTCATCTGCCCCCCATCCGTGGCAATAAAACCTATCCCGGGCATCTTGCCCCTGCGCGTTTCTGATCCGCGTTCATCCGCGTTCATCCGCGGCCCTTCGTGTTCTTCTACGCCGACTTCGCCACCCGCCGCACCCGCTGCCCCACATGGCAGAACACTTCATACGGGATCGTGTTGGCAATCTCCGCCAAGGCATACGCACTGGCCGGCGACAACGGATCGCTATCCAGGATCGTCACCTCGTCGCCCAACTGGGCCTCCGGCACCCCCGCCAGATCGACCGTCACGTAATCCATGCTTACCCGGCCCACCACCGGCCTCACCGCCCTCGCCGCCTCCCTGTCATTGCTCAACCGGATCCGCCAATGCCATTAGCCTCCGACAGACTGAAAAACAGGAGCACTGCTGTTTTGATCAGAATCAGCAGTGTTTTTGTTTCTCCCGCCCCTTTTCGCCACGCCATCTTGCTCACTTTCCAGTTTTCCGCGTGCTCTCTGCGCGTCTTTTACGCTTATAGCACTGGACGATGAGGCTTCGCTACGCCACTGAAGCTTTATTCCTCGCGCCTGCGGGACC
>JBLNDH010000143.1:0-3796 GCA_050261455.1 Bacillota bacterium | reverse complement strand
CCGAGTTGGTGGCGCGGACGCGGTAGCTGTAGGCCGTGCTGGCGGCCAGGCCGCTGTCGGTAAAGCTGGTCACGCCAGCGCCGACCGAAGCGATCTGGGTGAACGTGCCGGTGCCGGTGGCTCTCTCAACCAGGAAACCGCTCTCGTTGCTCGAATTGTCGGTCCACTTGAGAGCGACCTGACTGGAACTGACAGCGGTAGCTGCCAGAGCGGACGGAGCGGTCGGGATCGTGGTCGTCGGGGTCGATGCTTGGGTAGTCGCACTGGCGGTGTTGGAATAGGCGGAGTTGCCGGCGGAGTTGGTGGCGCGGACGCGATAGCTGTAGGCCGTGCTGGCGGTCAGGCCGCTGCTGGTGAAGCTGGTGACGCCGGCGCCGACCGAGGCAATCTGCGTGAACGTGCCGGTGCCGGTGGCGCGTTCGATCAGGAAGCCGGTTTCGTTATTGGAGTTGTCGGTCCACTTGAGGTTGATCTGGCTGGAACTGGCGGCGGTGGCCGTCAGGGCGGAGGGGGCCGATGGGATCGTGACCGTCGGGGTGGAGGCCTGGGTAGTGGCGGCGGCGGTATTGGAGTAGGCGGAGTTACCGGCGGCGTTGGTGGCGCGGACGCGGTAACTGTAGGCCGTGCTGGCGGTCAGGCCGCTGTCGGTAAAGCTGGTCACGCCAGCGCCGACCGAAGCGATCTGGGTGAAGCTGCCGGTGCCGGTGGCTCGCTCAATCAGGAAGCCGGTTTCGTTGCTCGAATTGTCGGTCCACTTGAGGGCGATCTGGCTGGTGCTGGCGGCGGTGGCCGTCAGGGCAGAGGGTGCAGCCGGTGCGGTCGCGGTTGGGGTACTGCCGTTGTACTCGTAAGCGCCGATGTCATAGCCTGCCCCGGCTGGGCGGGCCTTGCCATCCTTGTCGGTGACAGGGGCGGAGTTGCTGGTGCCCGTGTCAACGGCGGGGCTGGAGGTGGCGAGGTGATAGTCATTGCCCGAGTAGTTGGCAAAGAGATTAGTGGTGGAACCGATAAAGGAGTGGGCATCCTGGCCGGTAGCACTGCGCCAGCTGGAGAACGAGATGGGGGAAGAGGCATCCGTACTGAGTTTGTCGTTGACGGCGTTGTAATCGCTGACGAAGCCGCTGCGGGAGGCACTGTCGATGCCAATAGCGCCGCTGCGGCCGATGAGGATGTTGTTGAAGACCTTATTGCCGCTGCTGGCGCTGCTGCCGCTGACGATGCTGACGGCGTAGTAGCCGGTATTGGGCTGAACGATCGTGTTATTGACGATGACGTTGTTTCTGGCGCCCTGAGTCCCGTCGACCTGGTAGAGGGCGATGGCGTTGCTGCTGTTGTTGTAGAAGAGGTTGTTGCGGACGGTGGAGTTGGAGACGCCATCGAAGTTCAAGCCCGCTCCGCCGCCGACGGAGTTATTGTAGACGGTGTTTCCTTCGATGATGGCGCCGGTGATGATGCCATCGCCGCCGCCCGTGGCATCGGAGTTGAGCTGGATGCCGCACTGCTTATTGCCATAGGAGATGTTGTTGCGGACGATGGGATTGTCAGCGCCATAGCCGACGTAGATACCGTGTTGGTTGATGCTATTGGTGGTGGTGTTGCCTTCGATAAGGACGTTTTCCGCGAAGCCGGTGACGATGCCCCACCAGCTGGGGCGGTCGATGTTGTTGTTGCGGATGATGACGCCGGTGCTTTCGACGGCGCGAATGCCGGAACGCATGGTGACGCCCGAGGCCGGCGCGATCTTGAAGCCGTCAATGGTGACGTAGCTGGCGCCTTCCAGGTTGATGCCGTCCTGGGTGGAGGAATTGCGATTATTGATCAAGACGCCGGGTTGGGCCTGGAAGGTGATGCGAGCGGAGGCGGTGCCATCGGTGGTGAGTTGGAAGCCAGAGTAGGTGCCAGCTTGGACGATGACATTATCGCCGGCGCGGACCATGTTGGCAGCCTGTTGGAGGGTTCTCCAGGGCGAGGAGGAAGAGCCCGCGGCTCCATCGTTGCCTTGGGTTGAGACGTAGTAAGTGCTCAAGAGCGTGCGTGATTCCAAGGCTTCAAGGGTGCTGGGGCGAACGAACTTGGCCGCGGTATGGCTCTTCTTGGACTGCATGAATTTTCCGCGCATGTGAATACTCCTATTGACTTGCCCATTCATGGGATCAGCCGCAGCGTGCCGGTGGCAAGCCCCGGTTGCCGGCGCGCGTTGGAAGGAACGGCGCGACTGATCCGGTTACTGAAGCAACGGAAGGGGATCCACCCCATGTGGATCAATGCGGTCTGCCCGGAGAGGGCGCACAGGCCCTCCTGCGGCAGCGATCACGATATCGATGCCCGGACCGCATTCGCTCCGGCTTCCGTCCGTTATGCCCCCACGAACAACACAGCCCTCTGGCTGCAATGGTTGCCGTTGCGGCAACGAGGAGTAAAAAGATGCATCCCACAACATGGCTTGACAGGCTGCCCCGAGGCGATGTCAGAGTTTCCAAGAGCGCGGCAGCAATCGAATCTGCCGTGCGATGGGTGACTCGCCAGGAGGGTTGCGATTCGGAGTTTCATTCCGCAACAAGGGAACGGAACCGCGACGCCATACCTCAAGGCCGCCGTGCCAGATTTCGTATGGTCCTCCCGAAGGAGGAACCCCGTTGGAGGCGGAGGTGGCAGCCCATGCCACATCCAAACACCGAAGGCGGTATAGCACGGCTCGTTTGCCCAATCAAGCCGCCTCAATTGAGAATGGCGTGCGATTGAGTCTGGAAAAAGGAATCTTGCTCCTTGGGGGGAAGCTAAGGTCTTGAAATATCGGGAATTGCACGATTTTCACAAAACTTGCATTTGGGGAATGGCGTAAACTTGTTAAATTGGGTAAGCTGCTGATATGAGGACGGGGCTACAGAGCCATGCGGCTACGGTGAATTCCGGATGGAGCCTTGGGGGCGTGTGGTGAGGCGGATTGGTGGTTGGAGCGACAGGAATCTGTCCGAAAACCCGAATCCGCCGACGGGTAGTGCCCCGTGGTGGAGAGATTTTGAGGGTCATTTCAGGCGGCAAGGTATTATTGGCAGTTTTAGGGTCAATAGAGCTGGCAGATTGCACGTTGTCAGTAAGACGGCGAACTGACATGATCATGGCTCAGGCGTGTAGAACGCCTGGTGCTGTGGTGGCTATGGGATGGTGTAACCCTGAGGGTTGTAAGGTGGTTTTGGAAGGCAAGCTAGTGGTTTGGCAGGCGTGGAGTGTCGGGAAGAACTCGGGCCGGGGACGGCCCGGCTCGCTTTGCAGGCGAGCATCACTCGGCGATTCACGACTGATGGAGCACTAAGCGGAGTTCGATGAATGACTGCTGCCGGGTGAGAGGAATCGGCGGAATGGTAACGGATGCCGTTCAGTACGAGTTCGTAAACGGGAAGTGAATCCATGTCCACAATCAAGCGACCCAACGTGCAGGATGAAAAGGCTCGCGTTCTTCTGGTGGACGATCATCCCATAGTCCGTCAGGGGTTGGCGGTGTTGATCAATGAGCAGCCTGATTTGGCGGTGTGCGGAGAAGCCGGCAATGCGCAGGATGCTTTGGCCATTACGGCCGCGGCCAAGCCGCACGTGGCGCTGATCGATGTATCGCTGGGGAGCTATGATGGCATTGATTTGATCAAGGATCTCCGATCGCAACACCCGGACCTGCTGGTGCTGGTGTTATCGATGCATGACGAGTCGGTGTACGCGGAGCGGGCGTTGCGGGCGGGGGCGCGGGGCTACGTGATGAAGAACGAGCCGGCGGAGAAGCTGATGTCGGCGATCCGGCGGG
>JBLNDH010000142.1:0-6411 GCA_050261455.1 Bacillota bacterium | reverse complement strand
GATCCTCCCGCTGATGGCGGGGCGTCCGCAACACCGTACCCCACAGCCCATGCGTCACCGACTGATTAAACCCCGTCAGCACGTTCTCCAGTACCGTCAGCCCGCCAAACAGACGGATGTTTTGAAACGTCCGCGCGATTCCCAGGCGGTTGATGCGGAATGGCTTGAGCCCAGCAATGGACCGCCCCCCAAGCCGCACCTCGCCGCTGCTTGGCAAGTACACGCCGGTTACGACATTGAAGGTCGTGGTCTTCCCCGCACCATTCGGCCCGATCAGCCCAACCAGCTCGCCCGTATCCAGCGTGAAATTGAAGCCCGACAGCGCCTTCAATCCCCCAAACTCGATCGACAGGTTGGTAATCTCCAGTAGCGACATAAGCACGGGGTTATCGCAGCAGCTCCTGCGAGGGTTGGCCCTCGCCCAGTTCTTTGTGCGTGCCCGGGATCAGACGCCGTCGTGTCCACCAGATCTCCCGGCTGCCGAGAATCCCCTCCGGACGCAGCAGCATCATCAGGATCAGAACCAATGAGTAACAGACCATCCGCCACTGCTGGAATGGCCGCAGCAACTCCGGCAGGCAAGTCAACACCACTGCCATGACCGTTACGCCGGTAATGCTCCCCGATCCACCCAGCACCACCATCACCACAATCTCAATCGACCGCATGAAACGGAACGACTCGGGATCCAGGTTGCCATAGTAGGTGGCCGACAACCCCCCAGCCACCCCCGCGAAAAATGCCCCGATCACAAACGCCATCGCTTTGTGGTACGTGGTGTCGATGCCCATGGCGGCCGCCGCCACTTCGTCCTCGCGCACCGCCCGAAATGCGATTCCCTTGGTGGAATACGCCAGCCGCCAGATGGATACAACGCACACCACCGCCGCCGCATAGGTCCAGAAAAAGTTGGTGTGGATGGGGATCGCATGCAGGCCGCTCGATCCGCCGATTTCCAAGGGACCGATGTGCTCCGTGTTAAGAATGAGCACGTAAATGATCTCGCCAAAGCCCAGCGTGGCAATCGCCAGGTAATCCCCTCGCAGCCGCAATGTGGGGATGCCCACCAGCAGCCCCGCAATCGCCGCCATCACCCCGCCCGCCACGAGCAATCCCAACAGCACCAGCCCCGCCGTTCCGTCTGCGGGGTTGAAGTGCTTCATCAACGCCCCCGTGGTGTACGCGCCGACCGCCATGAAACCCGCGTGCCCCAGCGAAAACTGCCCCGTGATTCCATTGATCAGATTCAGGCTGGTCGCCAGGATGATATTGATGCCGATCAGTACGAGGATCCGCAGAAAGTATGGATCGACTTGCTCTTCCAGCACCCAGTTCAGCGGCCAGAGACCTGCCAGCAGCAGGACCAGCCCCAGATTGATCGCCCACACGGGGATTCGAGGCTCAGCCAGGCTGATAAGGTGTTCGTCGGACAGCATGAGATCTTCAGACTTTCTCGTCGCTGGACTGGCCCAGAAGTCCGCTGGGCCGGACCAGCAGAATGAGAATCAACACCACGAACGCCACCGCATCCGCATACGCGCTCGACAAGTACCCTTTCACCATCGTTTCCACCAGCCCCATCAGTAGGCCGCCGATCAGGGCTCCGGGAATATTGCCGATTCCGCCCAATACCGCTGCCACAAATGCCTTCAACCCTGGCATCACGCCCATCAGCGGGCGAACATCGTACCGAATGGCATCCACCACGCCGGCCACCGCCGCCAGTGCCGAGCCGAGCATAAACGTTACCGCGATGATCCGATTCGTGTTGATCCCCATCAGCGAAGCCGTGTCAAAACGGTAAGACACCGCCCGCAGTGCCAACCCCGTCTTGGTCCCCAGTACCACCCAGGTCAGCACGGCCATCAATGCCACAGACAAGCCCAGGCTCAAGAGGTCCAGGTTGCTGATCGCGACGGGCGAGGCGCCGACCGTAAAGCTGATGACCGGCCTCGCTTCGATCAGCGGCGGAAAACTCTGCGGCGTGGGCCCAAAGAACACTGGAAGCTGCGCCAAATTCTGCAGCAGCAGCGATACCCCGATCGCCGTGATCAGCACCACCAGCCGGGGCCTGTTCCTCAGCGGGCGATACGCCAGAAACTCGATCAGAAAACCCAGCACCGCACAGGCAACCATCGCCCCGCCAAAGACAACCGCCAGGCTGATCCACGGGGGCTGGTGCTGCCGGACCATCACCCCCGCCAGGTAATACCCCGTCACCGCGCCCACCATGTACACTTCCCCATGGGCAAAGTTGATCAGCCGCAGCACCCCATACACCATCGTGTACCCCAGCGCGATCAGCGCATAGGTTGCTCCAATCGACAACCCAATGATCAGTTGCTGGATCAAATCGTGCATAGGACAGGGATCCGTGACGCTTCCTTATAACGTAGCCCGGGCATCTTGCCCGTACGCGACCGTGGCATGGGCTCACTCGCCCATGTACTCTGTTAAAGCCCCACGTAGCAGGGCGGTCATCTGCCCCCTGATCGCTACACTGACCCAACAACCGATCTCTAACCCCTTCTCTCTCACCCGGGGGGAATGATATCCATCAATTTCGCCTTCGTCCCCTGGATCTCCGATACCACAACCGGCTTGCGCGCGTTGCGGTTCGCATCCATGGTGATGCTGCCGCTGGCGCCCGGGAAATTCTTCGTCTGGGCCAACGCATCGCGCATGGCTTTCGGCTCGGTCGTCCCGGCCCGCTTGATCGCGTCGGCCATCACACGCCCCGCGTCGTACCCCAGAATCGCCATGGCATCCGGCGTCTCGCCATACCGCTCGCGGTATGCTTTCACAAACTGCTGCACCTCCGCCCGGGGCTCGTCCGGCGAGTAGTGGTTCAGGAAGAAGCACCCATCCGCAACCCCGCCCAACTGCAGCGTCGTCGGGCTATCCCATCCATCGCCCCCGAAGAACGGCACATTCAGCTCCAATTGCCTGGCCTGCCGCAGAATCTTCGCGATGTCCGTGTAATACCCGGGCAGAAACACCGCATCCGGGTTGGCCGACTTGAGCGTCGTAAGCTGCGACTTGAACTCGTTATCCCCCTCGCGAAAGCTCTCTTCCTTGACGATCTCGCCACCACTCTTGGGATAGGTCTCTCGAAATGCTTCCGACAACCCCTTGCTGTAATCGTTGGCTACATCCGTGAAGATGGCCACCCGCTTCCAGCCGCGGCGCGCCGCAAACTCCGCCGCCTTGCCTCCCTGAAAATCATCCGTGAAACAAATCCGGAAAACGTAATCGCCCACCTTCGTCACCTGGGGATTCGTCGCCGATGGCGAAAGCATCGGAATCTTGTACTGCTGGCACACATTGCCCGCCGCCAGGCTTCGCTTGCTCGTGACTTCGCCGATCACCGCTACGACGTGATCCCGACTGATCAGCTTCTGCACCGCGGTGACCGCTTCGTTGGCATCCGATCGGTCATCTTCCGCCACCACGCGAATCTTCTTCCCCAGCACGCCGCCACTGGCATTGATCTGGTCGATGGCCAGCATCAGGGCATTGTGTGAACTCTGACCGAATGTGGCGGTGGCCCCTGTCATCGACGTGTACTCGCCGATGACGATCTCGTTGCTTTGCCCAGAGCCTCCCTTCTCCTTGCATCCGTAGGCAACGATCAACGCCACCAGGCCCATAATTGCTGCGATCCAACGCATGTGGTTTCTCCAACCTTCGGGTTCCCGCGCCGCGCGACTCTAGCAATCCCTGAGGTGCCGTGCAAGTTGCGCCGCCAGGTGCAGACAGGAGCGAGAACGCCACCGGATATGTAGACGCATGCACGGCCGCCGACCACATTCTGTGGCAATCGGTCAGCCGCGTGGTCCGTCACCTCATCTATCGTATCGGTGATGCCCCTGGCAGGCTACATGCAGATCCGCGCCCCGGCCCCGACATGTACCCAGCCCCACGCCGGGGCAGAACGCAGCGCCGCCCCGGCTTTACCGCTCCATCTCGAATCACACTCTTGCCACCGCATGACGCTTCACACGCGTGGCCGAAGCCATCTTCAATGCCGCATCGATGTTGATGCGCGAAAACACAAGACCCGTCCCCCCGCTGTCCTTCACGGGCGTGCCGCTCTTCTCCAGGATCGAGGTGATTTGCGCATTGGTAAGCCTGGAATTGACCTGGCGCATCAGCACGGCTGCCCCCACCGCAAATGGCGCCGCAAAACTGGTCCCCGAACCCGCTACGTAAATGTTCGTGTTATTCGTCGGATCGTAGATCGGCCCGGGCACATTCTCCCCTGGAGCCAGGAGATTCAGGTCCGGCCCTCGTGAGGTGAACGAGCTGATCCGGCCCCACGGGGTGACCGATCCCACCGCCATTACGTGGGGATCCGCCGCGGGGTATTCAACCCCTGCTGGGTTTCTCAACCCATCATTGCCGCTCGCGGCGGCGATGAATACCCCCATACGGTCCAGCGTCGCCAGTTCATCCCCATAGGGCTGCCGGCTGACCTTCTTGGTGTAGTAGCCATCTCCCAGCGACATGTTCACCGCGGTAATGTTGTACCGGTTCCGGTTGGCAATTACCCATTTCAAAGCGGCTTCGATCCGCGTCGGCGAATCGTTACCGGCCGTATCCTCCACCCGCAACGAGATGATCTTCGCTCCGGGGGCAATCCCTTGATATGTTCGGCCTCCAAATTGGAACCGATTCCCCGCAATGATCCCCGCCACCAGTGTCCCGTGCGCCGAGGGATCAGTGGGATTCCCGTTGTTATTCACGAAGTCCCACCCGCCGATCACTTTACGCCCCCATCCGCCGCCCAGGGCCGGATGGTTGTAAGCCACACCCGTGTCGATGACCGCCACTGTCTGCCCTTTGCCCGTGATCTTGGGAAAGTCCGTCACCGCTTGATCCTGGTGAATCAGCCGCGGGACGGTTCCCCAATTGACACTCAGCAGCCGGCGACCCTCAAGCGTTTCCATCGTGAACGATAAGGTGGTGTTGCACACTTCGTGATCTCGCATGAAAACCTTTCCTCTCGGTTACTGGTTCACTTGGACGACCTTGCGACAAAATGGTGGTTTGCCGGTCCGATATGTCGCATGTCCTGTTCGCTTTGACGTTTGCACTTTCGCACACGCAAGGCACCCTCTCTCGCACGCCTGGTTCGCAACCCCCATGCCGACCCCGTCTGCCAGCCATGCTCAAGCATTTGCGGGCTGTCCCATGCCGCGAAGCGCTGCGAAGGGCGAGGAGAATGGATTCAGGATCAAGCCCCCAGCCGCCAACTTGTCCGTTCCCCAGGGACGGATTTGGTAGTATTCTGATACGGTATGGAAATGGCCCCATTGTGGGCAGGCAAGGCCCATTGGATGGGTCTACACGGCCCTCTCGCCGCGACACGCCTGCCTGCTTCCGGGCTGGGGTTCCAGAGGGAAGGTTGCTGTCTCTAGCGAGGGCCGCGACCATGCCGAGGGCTGAACAACTTGCCGTACTTCATGACTATGCCCGCCACCCCAGCCTCACGCCTACCCAGCATTACCTTCCATTTCTCGTCAAAGTCAATGACGTGCTGGAAGCCTCCCTCGGCTCTCCACCTCCTCTGGCCACGGTTGCCCAATTGGCCGTGGCCCATATCGCGGATTGGTGCGCCATCGACGTGCTCAATCCCGATGGCACCATTCGCCGCCTGGCCATCGCCCACAAAGACCCCCAGAAAGCTCAGCTTGCCCAGGAATTAGAGCGGCTGTACCCGATGAACCTCGATGCCCCGCGAGGCCTGCCCTATGTCCTCCGCACCGGCCGATCCAAGCTCTATCCGGAAGTGGCCGACCGGGCGCTTCAATCGATCGCTCGGGATCCGCGGCACCTGGCCATGCTTCGCGAACTGGGCCTCACTTCCGCCATGATCGTTCCCCTGATTGCCCGGGGGCATGCCCTGGGGGGGATTCGCCTGGCGATTGCCGAATCCGGCCGCCGGTATGGCCCGACCGATCTTGCCTTTGCCGAGGACTTTGCACGCCGGGTCGCCCTGATGCTCGACAACGCCCGGCTTTACCAGGAAGCCTGCCAGGCCGCGGAGGCCGCTCAAGTCGCCAATGCGTCCAAGGACCAGTTCCTCGCAGTCCTCAGCCATGAGTTGCGAACTCCTCTTACTCCTGTGCTGACCGCGGTTACTGCGCTCGAAGAGCAACCGCAACTCCCTGCGGACATTCGCTCCACCGCCCAGATGATCCGCCGGAACGTCGAGATCCAGGCCCATCTCATCGATGACCTTCTGGACCTGACCCGCATCACCCGCGGCAAACTCGAATTGAACTTGTCCACCGTCGATGCCCACGAGATCCTCCGCCAGGCCATTCAGATCTGCCAGAAGAACATCCGAGACAAAGGCCTGTTCCTCTGGCTCGAGCTCGCCGCCCAGCATACCCATGTCCGTGCCGA
>JBLNDH010000141.1:0-7698 GCA_050261455.1 Bacillota bacterium | reverse complement strand
GCCCCCTCCTTCGCCACTTCGCCCCCTCACACGCTTGCGGTTTCGCGGATCCAATTGCGTTCTTCCGCCAATCCCTTCGTTTCTTCTCCGCGAAGATGCTTGACCGCACCATCCCCCATCCCTTCCTCCCCCTTGTCCCTCCCTCCGTGCCTACTTGCCTCCGTGCCTCCGTCCCTTTTGGGGTTGCGGGTCACACCCGCGCCGAGTTCATCCGCGGCCCCTCCGTGAACCTTCCCAACTCCGCTTGCTGCCCACGCACTTCCCGCAAACCCGAAGCCCCCGTGTTGGCGGATCGCTGCTCATGAGTATGATCTCTCCTCCATGGGCACCATCTCTCGCCGGCATCTATGGCTCGTGATCGCAATCATCGCCATCAGCGCCGCCTCGCCATTAACGCTGTACTGGCTGGTTGTCGGGCGGGCCCCTGCGGTCTCCTGTTCCGAGGCCCAGCGTCTCCTGGATGACAATAACGCCGTGCTCGTTGATCTCGGCCTCCCCCCACACCCAACCATCGCTGGCCTCCCCCATGCCATCCGCTGGCCGCTTCCATCCATCCTTCAGACGCGAACCCCAAACGACATTCCCCTCGAACTGCGCAGCCGAAAACTGCTGCTGCTCTGTCCCGGCGGCATCCGCAGTGCGCAAGCGGCGCTGCATCTCCGCCAGATCGGCGTCGACGACGTCTTCAGCGTACGCGGCGGTCTGCAGGAGTGGATCGCCGTCGCCCCCGGCTGTCCCACCGGAATCCGCTTCCGCAGCGATCCCGTACGCCCAGCCCCAATCCCGGCGTTTCGCCCCTCGCCCGCCCACGAGCAATGGGCCGTCGTGCTGACCTTCTTCGGCGTCAAAGCCCTCTACAGCCTCCTTGCCGCCGCCATCGCCCTCGTCCTCTGGCGGCGAACCGAACCCGATCTATCCGCCCTCCGTTTCGCGATGATCTTCTTCTTCATCGGCGAAGCCTTCTGCTTCATCAATGTCATGGTCTTCTTCGAGCATTCATTCCTGCTCGAACATCTCCATAGCGTCGGCATGGTCCTGGCGTTCGCCTACAGCACGTATGCACTGCTGGCAGGCCTCGATCGACACCTCATCCACTACAGCGACGACACCCGCTGCGCCGCCACGGGCCTCTGCCGCGTCTGCATCAAGCACGCTCCCGTCCCGTGCGGCCTGCGCCGACTCTTCATGGTGCTCATCCCGGCAACGGCGCTCATCGCTGCCATTCCCCTCTTCGCCTCCCTTCGCGATCTCGCCTACAACACACGGATCCTCGGCATTCTCCACAGCTACCGCCACCCGATCATTCATCAACTCTACGAACTGCGCTATCTCCCCATCCTCTCGATGACGCTCTTGGCCGCGTGCCTTCTCGTGCTGATTCGCGAACGCCATCCCGTTTCATTATCCAAGATCCTCTTCTCCGCCGCCGTCGGCGCCGCCGGCTTCAGCCTCTTCCGCCTCTTCCTCGTCGCCTCCTTCATCGATAACCAAGTCTGGTTCGCCGCCTGGGAAGAGACAACCGAGCTCCTCTACATTGCCACCGCCGCCGCCATCCTCCTCATCTTCCCCCGCACTCTCCTCGGCTCCGAAAAATGAAAATTGGCAATTATCAGCTCCTGCTTGTCAATCAAGCACGGTAACCTCCCTTCGCCGTCCCGTCCCCGGATACGCTTGCGGTTTCGCCGACCGGTTGCCCTGGAGTGAAAATGGTGAGGCCGACATTCCTGTCCGCCCTCTTCTCCCCTCTTCCTCCTCGCCCAGGGTTCCCGTAGGGGCGAACCTCGTGTTCGCCCTCTTCTTCCCTCTTCTCCCTCGCCCGGTACTCCGGGAGAGGGTTCGGTGTGAGGGTTCTGCGCCGTCGATTTCCCCAACCGACGGATCTCATACCCGAATAACGCCCCGGGAACTCGTTCCCTGGGTTCTCTTCCCCACCAAGCTCCGTCCTCTGTCCCAATCGAGCTCCCATGTCTCCAAGCCCAGGGATTCATCCCTGGGTCCCCTCGCCTCTTCAATTGACAATTGAGAATTGTCAATTGTCAATTGTCAATCCAGCGCCGTACCCCCTCCTTCGCCCTCCGACCCAAGATCACGCTTGCGGTTTCGCGGATCCATCCCGCCGACTCGCCACCTCTTCCTCTTCCCCCTCTGACCCCTCTTCCCTGACCCCATTTCCGTTGCATCTTAGTGCTTCATCGTTACCATATCATCTCCCATTGGGGCAGGAGGGCTATTGACCTTTCCGGTAAATCTCCATCTGTTTGGCCTGAACGTCGCCGCTCACCAGATTCTGGAGTTGCTCGCCTACGCCGCGGGCTTCCAGCTCTATCTTTACTTGCGCCGCCGCTGGCCAAGTGGTCCATCACTGAGCGTCGAACAAACCGCCTGGATCGTCGTCGCCGCCATCTTCGGCGCCCTCATCGGCTCCAAAACCCTCGCGTGGGCCGAGTCGTTCCCCTGGTACTGGCAGCATTGCAACGATTGGCGCATTCTCATCGGCGGCAAAACCATTGTCGGCGCACTCCTGGGCGGCTGGGTCGCTGTCGAATTGGCCAAACGCCGCCTGGGCATCGGTCATCCCAGCGGCGACGTCTACGTTTTCCCCGCGATTCTCGGCATGTGCATCGGTCGCGTCGGCTGCTTCCTGGCCGGTCTCGACGACGGCACCTACGGCGTCGCCTCCTCGCTCCCCTGGGCTATCGATTTCGGCGATGGCATCCGCCGACATCCCACCCAGCTTTACGAAATCGTTTTCCTGCTCCTCCTCGCCGCCGCCTTCGCCTGGCGGATCAAATCCGCTCGGCAGCATGGCTGCATGTTCAGCCAATTCATGTTCGCCTACCTGGCCTTCCGCTTTTTCATCGAGTTCATCAAACCCCGCTACACCCTCCCGATTGTTCCGCTCAGCGCAATCCAACTCGCCACGGTAGGGGGGATCGCCTACGCGCTCCTTCATTGGAACGACCAATGCTGCGGCCAGGCAACGTCCCCCTCGCCGGTAGGGGGGCCCTTAGCCCTTGCGCGACCATTCTTCTCATTTCTCGGAGCAACCTCTTCCCCCGCTTCGCGGCGGCCCGCAGGGCCCAGTCGTAACCTCCCCTCGTCCAGTACTCCAGGAGAGAGTGAGTGTTCAACGCCACCCGCATCTCCCACTTTCGTCGAACTCACCAACAGCCTCTGCCCCTCCTGTCTCCGCAAAGTCGAAGCCAAGGTCCTCATCGACGCCGGCCGCGTCTTCCTGCAGAAGTTCTGCCCCGAGCATGGCCCCCAGCGTGTCCTCATTGCCGACGATGTCGCCTACTGGCGTCAATCCCGAAACCTCTACAAACCGCCCACCTCCCCTCGCCGTCGCAACACCCCCATGCAACGTGGCTGCCCCTTCGATTGTGGCCTGTGTCCCGACCACGAGCAGCACTCCTGCCTCGCCATCGTCGAGATCACCCAGCAATGCGACCTGGCCTGCCCCATCTGCTACGCCTCCTCCACGCCTATGCAACTGCCCTCCACCCCCCACGCCGGGTTCGGAGCTACGCGATGCCCCGGATCTCCCCCCAGTTCGGCAGAGCACGCAATAACACCCCACCAATCCGCCCCCTCCCCCCTCTCCCCTGATCCCGCCTCTCCTACTCCCTCGCCCGGTACTCCGGGAGAGGGTCAGGGTGAGGGTTCCGCGCAATACCTATATCCAAACGGAGACTGTTCTACGCAAGGACCGCACTCCCCCCTCAGCCCTCAGAACTCAGCACTCAGAACTCAGCACTGCCCCCCCTCCCCGCATCGCTCCCTGCCAGAAATCGAGTCCATGCTCGACGCCATCGTCGCCAACGAAGGCCAACCCAATGTCGTCCAGATCAGCGGCGGCGAACCCACCCTGCACCCCGACCTGTTCGCCATCCTCGATGCCGCCCGCTCCCGCCCCATCCGCCACCTCATGCTCAACACCAACGGCCGCCGCCTCGCCACCGACCCCGAATTCGCCCGCCGCCTCGCCTCCTACCTCCCCGGCTTTGAAGTTTACCTCCAGTTCGACTCCCTGCGTTCCTCGACATTACAGCAATTACGTGGCGCCGACCTCCGCGACACCCGCCTTCGTGCCCTCGATGCCCTGAACCGTCACAACATCTCCACCACACTCGTTGTCACGCTCAAGAAAGGCCTCAACGACCAGGAAATCGGCGAAATCCTCGATTTCGCCATCGCCCAACCCTGCGTCCGTGGCGTCACCTTCCAACCCATCCAAGCCGCCGGCCGCCTGATCAATTTCGACCCCGCCCTCCATCGCCTCACCCTCACCGAAGTCCGCCGCGAAATCCTCCAACAGCACAAGCTCTTTGGCCCCCAGGACCTCCTCCCCGTCCCCTGCCACCCCGATGCCCTCGCCATGGCCTACGCCCTCCGCCTCGGCGGCAAGATGATCCCCCTCTCCAAGCTCCTCGACCCCCAAGCCCTCCTGAACCTCGGCGGCAACACCATCTGCTACGAGCAAGACCCCAATCTCCGCCAACAGATCCAGTCGCTCTTCTCCGCCTCCGCCTCTCCCTCCTCCGCCGCCCAGACCCTGAGTCACCTCTGTTGCCTCCCCCTCCTGCCCAAAGGCGCCTCCTCCATTACCTACACCAACATCTTCCGCGTCATCATCATGCAATTCATGGACGCCTGGAGCCTGGACCTCCGCTCCCTCAAACGCTCCTGCGTCCACATCGCCCACCCCACTGGCCGCCTCATCCCCTTCGAAACCTACAACCTGCTATACCGACATAAGGAGCTGGACAATCTGGAGGAGCAACATGTCTGAGGTGCAACCCCCACCCCCCGATTCGCGTCCGCCATACAAGCTGGACTACGCGACGCCAGAGCCATCTCCTAGCGGCTTGGCGTTTCTTGGGCAAGTGGTCTTGGGTTTCGTGGCATTCTGGGCCGCGGGGTTCGTATCGGCAACTTTGGGGGTTAGTGCGGGTCCATTGATCGGCCTGGGCACGATGGTGGTTCTCTTGGTGCTGATGGGCGTAATGGCCGTACAATGTCTGAACTGGTCCGGCTTCGTCGCCGGCCAATTCCTCGCCCTGGGCTTGGCGCTCCTCGCCATCGGCATATGTGCCTCAATGTTCAGCAGACTCTGATTACCTCATCGCAATCAGTGTGAGGAAGCAACATGACCGACCCCCAACCTCCCCAACCCCCCGACCCGCCCCCGCCTCCCCAACTCGACTATGAAAGCTCCGCTTTCCGTCGCCCCCTCGGTGGCCTCCCCTTCATCGCCCAGCTTGCCGTCGGCTTCGGCGCATGCATAGCCCTGGCGTTTCTATCATTCGCCCTAACCGTCGCTGCTCGAGATCCCTCGGGATTGGTACTCGGAGCCTTTCTCATCCTAGGGCTCCTTGCCTTCGCCGCCACCGTCGCACGCCGCGAATGGCACTGGCCCGGCTTCCTCGTCGGCGTGCTGATTGTCGTCGGCCTCCTGCTTTTGGCATTCGGACTATGCATTGCGACGCTCAGAATCCACTGAACAATCCCGTCCGCCGCCTATTCACGCCCAATCCTCCCGAAGCCCTCGCCACCCTCCAAGCCCAGGGATTCATCCCTGGGTCCGCCTCCCAATTGACAATTGAAAATTGACAATTTTCAATTGTCAATTAAGCGCGGTAACCCCTCCTTCGCCGTCCCGTTCTCTGACACGCTTGCGGCTTCGCGGATCCAACCCCCCCGATCCGCCTCTTCATCCCTTCTTCGCCTGCCTCAACGCCGCCGAAAACCACCCCTCCGCCGGCGCCGCCGACTGCTGCCTCACCCTCGGCGATATCGTTACCACCGGCTTCCCCGGACTCGTCCGCTTCTCCCCCTCCGCCTTCTTCCCCCCAACCACCGGGTTCCTCCTCATCGACAGCGAAATCCGCTTCCTTGGCAGATCTACCTCCAACACCGTCACTTCCACCTTCTGATGCACCTTCACTACCTCATTGGCATCCTTCACAAACCGATCCGCCAATTGGCTGATGTGCACCAGCCCATCCTGATGGACCCCGATATCCACAAACGCACCAAACGCCGTGATATTCGTCACAATCCCCGGCAACTTCATCCCCGGCTGCACATCCTCAATCTTGTTGACCCCCTCCGCAAACTGCACCACCTCGAACTGATCCCGCGGATCCCGCCCCGGCTTGGCCAGCTCCGCCAGAATATCATTCAACGTCGGCAACCCCACCTTTTCCGTGATGTACTGCTGCTTGTTGATCTTCTTTCGCAGGTTCTCATCCCGCATCAGATCCTTCACCGTCACACTGAGATCCTTCGCCATCCGATCCACAATCGGATACGACTCCGGATGCACCGCCGATTCATCCAGCGGATTCTCCGCCCCGCGCACCCGCAGGAACCCCGCCGCCAGCTCAAACGTCTTCTCCCCCAGCCGCGGCACTTCCATCAGATCCCGCCGGCTCTTAAACGCCCCATGCTCATTGCGATACTTGACGAGGTTCTCCGCAATTGTCGCATTCAACCCCGACACATACGTCAGCAGCTGCTTCGATGCCGTGTTCACTTCCACCCCCACCCCGTTCACGCACGACACCACCACATCGTCCAATTGCTTCTTCAACGCATCCTGGTCCACATCATGCTGATACTGCCCCACGCCGATCGACTTCGGGTCGATCTTCACCAGTTCCGCCAGCGGGTCCATCAGCCGCCGCCCGATCGACACCGCCCCGCGCACCGTAATGTCATAATCCGGGAATTCTTCCCGCGCCACTTCCGACGCCGAGTAAATCGACGCCCCCGACTCATTCACCATCACCACCGCAACCGACGCCGGCAGCCCCAGCTTCCGCACAAACGCTTCCGTCTCGCGCGAAGCCGTCCCATTCCCAATCGCAATCGCCTCGATCTGGTACTTCTCCACCAGTTGCTTGATCGTGTGCTCCGCCTCGGCGTTCTTGTGCAGTCCCTGGTCCGGATAGATCACGTCGTTATGCAACAGCTTCCCCTGCGCATCCAGCACCACCGTCTTGCATCCCGTCCTGAACCCCGGGTCGATCCCCAGCACTCGCTTTTGTCCCAATGGCGGCGCCAGCAGCAGCTGCCTCAAATTCTGCGCAAACACCTCGATCGCCGCCGCATCCGCCTTCTTCTTCGACTCCAGCCTCGCCTCCGTCTCCATCGAGAACGACAGCAGCCGCTTATAGCTGTCCTTCACCGCCACTCGCACCTGCTCCGCGCAAGGCCCGCTCCCTGTCACAAACTGCTCTTCCAGGATCGCCACCGCCGCTTCCTCCGGCGGCTGAATCCGAAACACCAGCATCCCCTCCGCCGCCCCACGCCGAATCGCCAACACGCGATGCGATGGTGCCGTCGCCACCGGCTCCGTCCACTCAAAGTAATCCTTGTACTTGACCCCTTCCTCTTCTTTCCCCTTGATCACTTCCGAGTGAATCTCCCCCTGGCTCAGGAATAGTTCCCGGATCTTCGCCCGCGCATCTGCGTCGTCGTTCACCTTCTCCGCGATGATGTCCCTCGCCCCCTGCAGCGCCGCCGCCACATCCGGCACCTTCAGCTCGTCCGTGACGCTCGATCCCTCCGGCGTCACATACTTCGCCGCCTCCACTTCCGGATCCACCATCGGGTCTTGCTTGAAAATCAATTCCGCCAGCGGCTCCAGCCCCTTCTCCTTGGCGATCATCGCCCGCGTCCGACGCTTCGGCC
>JBLNDH010000140.1:0-18451 GCA_050261455.1 Bacillota bacterium | reverse complement strand
CAATCGGAAGTTGGTCCCGTTGACCGTGGTGGGATCCACCGCTTCGCTGAAGGTCACCGTCACCGTCGTGTTCGCAGGAACATTCGTGGTGTCGGGGAGGGGTGCCTGGGCCACCACGGTCAGCGGAGTCGCGTCCGTATTCTGCGTGAAGACGACATCGGCCCAGTAATTGGTGCCAGCCGTAGCCGTATTAGGAAACCAGTTGGCGGCGTTATACGAATAGACACCGTTGGGGCCGTCCTCGTTGTTCCCCAGGGCATAGAGCGGACCGCTGGCGATACCACCGCCCGCGAAGGACAAGGAGCCGCTGATGTTTGCGACATAGGAACTGTTGGCTGCGACGTGGTAAGAGGTGATGTACGTGGTGTTGGCGTCGATGGCAACCGGCGCGTCGAAATAGGCCGTCTGCCAGCCGGTGGCCGTGGTGTTGGCGAACGTCGCGCTGGCCAGTTTGTTACCGTTGCGGTCCCACAGGCTGCCGACGTACGTATCTGCGCGTGTGTCACCCTTATAGAACCGGATGCCAGTAATGAAGCCAGCCACATTGGCCCGGAATTTCACGCCCACTTCGCAGTCCACGCTGTCGCGATAGAGAGTGGGGTTTGGCGTGGCCGAATCGCTCCAAATGGTGTGGCCACCGACACTGACCGACGCAGTGGTAAACGACCAACTGACCATTCCCGCCATGGTGTTGCCGGCCAGGTCCTGTACTCCGCTAACCGCAACGGTGTAAGCCGTGGAATTCGCCAGGGCTGCGATGGGCGTCAGCGTGGCAATGTGGGTCGTGACATCATAGGTCACGTTGGCCGGCACGAGGGTCGAGCCGTTCTTCAACTGGAAAGTGGTGGCAGTGATGGTGGATGGCTGTACGGCTTCACTGAACTTGACTGTCACCGCCGTACCGATAGGAATGTCGGTGGCATTGGGAGCCGGCGTCCGGGCAGTTATGGTCGGCAGTTGAATATCGATATTACTGGTGGAGAAAACGACATCGACCCAGTAATTGGTAGCATTGTAGCTGGTGCTGGGGAACGCACTTGAGCCATCGTGGAACACACCATTTGAATTGTTGCTGTCGACATGGGCCAGCGCAGTGAGGGGGCCGCTGACATAAGGCCCCGCGCTGAAGTAGTTGCTGGTGTACGCATAGTGCCCTTGGCTGGCGAAATAGGACGCAACGTAGGTCGTGTTGGCGGCGATGGCGACGGGCGAGTCGAAATAGGCAGTCTGCCAGCCGGTGGCCGTCTCATTGGCAAACGTCACATTGGCAATCTTCTCGCCAGTACTGGTCCACAGGCTGCCCACATGTGTCCCCCCATTTCCGTCGCCCTTGTAGAAGCGGATCCCCGTGATATAGCCATCGGCATCCGCACGAAACCTCACGCCGACCTCAGTTGGGTTGGACTCATTGATGGACGGATTATTGGGCGTTGGCGAGTCAGGCCAGATACTGAACATCTGAGCGGGCGTGGAGTAAGTGGCGGAGTAGCTGCCATTGGCGGCCGGGAAGAAGGCGTACTCAACGCCTTTGATCATCTCCGTGGTAAAGGGAACGGCAACGCCATCTCGCTTGATCGAGCCAAGCGTTCCGGTTGCCGAACGCAGGGGCAACATGGACTGCAGGCCGTCGGCGCCGACCGCCTGGGTAATCGTGAAACCCAACGTACCGGTCGAGTTGTTCCAGCTGAAATTGCTGAATGAAGAGCCGTTGCGGCCGTCCACCCAATCCAACGCCTGCTTGCTGGAGATAATGGGCACATGATGGTCGCGAGCGGAGGCAATGATATCGCTTTCCCCCGGCGCCGGAGTGCGATCGGTGTGAATATTGGCACAGAACATGCCATAGTAGCCTTGGCTGCCCAGGGCATTGTTAAGCAGCGTGTTGATCGTGGAAGGATAGGCCTGATTGGCCTCGTCGGTCATCTGGGTAGTGACTTGGTACACATCAATGGTCTGGCCATCTGCCGTGGCAAAACGCATGGGCAGGCCGGAACCGGTGAAAAGGCCAGCCTGATGGCTGGCAATCCAGGAAGCGGGATAGTAGTAGTAATTGGTGTCCAGGCGGATGCGATGAGCAAATTCGACTTGAGGTTGCGTCGCGTAGTCACTCCACACGATTGCGTGCATGCGGTGAGTAACCGGCGTCGGGATGCTGGGGTACACGTCATTGAACGCGGCCAGTTGGGTTGCGTAATACGCATCCAGTTCGCTATAGGCATTGGTGCTGCTGAAGTCCTTGGGCCCGTTATTGACGTGGAGGGCGATTTCAAAGCCCAGGGCCGTATAATAGGCGGCTTCCCAATCACTCACGACCGAGTCTGATGCGTACATGTAGGACGTACCACGGATCGCGGTCCAATCACTGACCGAGCCCGTGGGATTCATTTCCAAGTAGTTGTCAAAACGGGCAGGTGCCCCGCCGGCGTAATGATCATCGCCAGTCATGATCAAAGCGGCCTTGGCGCCATTGGGCAGATACCAGAAACGCGGCAGCGGCATCTTGTCCAAGTTCATCTGGGTGATCATGTTGGCCAGCAGACGCTGCTCTTCGTCGGCTTGGGGGATGCTGACTTTGTTGAGGTCCACCCAGTCGGGCTGGCTGTCGCCATCCTGCCAGTCATCGCCATAGAACAGATCGTCCGAACGGATTACATCCGTGCCGGAGGAATTGTCATGATCGCGTTCCATACCTGCCCAGGCTGGGTTGCCCTGACGGGTGTAGACGATAGAACGGGCCAAGTCGAAGGTGAACGCAGCCGCCTGGCCGCCTTGAGTACCGACGCTGCGAACCGTGACGGCGGGAAAGGCCGTTGCGGTGTTGGCCGATGAATAAAGCGTCGCGATGGAGGTTGCACCGGCAAGCGTGTACGTGTCGGCAGTCCCATGGAACTGCATGGTCTCCGAGGTGATGCCGACGCCAGGTCCCGTTGCCGTGTCGACAAGGAGGTAGCCTTCGGTCTGGACGCCGCTGGCATCGTGCAGCCCGAGCAGGCCCGCCAGCTTCTTGTCCGGACGCATGGCAATCAGATTACCCCCACTCGTGACCCAATCGGTGAACATCGTCACTTGGCTATCGGTGAGGGTTGTCTCCCCGAGGATCACCACACCGTACGAGGAAAGCGTTTGGGGTGATAACGTGCTGATACTGCTGGTGGCGAAAGAGTTGAACCCTTCGGCCCGAAGGATCTCAGCGTAGTAACTGCTGAAGGAATTAGCGGAATTGGTGACGAGCAGAATCGGCCCATCGGAGCCTTGCGTGGGCGCTTTGGCCGTGGTGAATGTCCACTGGACATTGGCCGCCAACGATTCGTTGCCGGTGTTCTTCACGCCCGACGCACCCCCGGTTACGACTGCGCGGTATGTCTGGCCATAACCAAGGGGGGTGTCCGCATCGAACGTGGCTGTGTTGTTATACGAATTGTAACTGATGCGGCCGGTTACCTGTTGGTTGGCGGAATTGTACAGTTGGAATGTGTTGTTGTTGATCGTCGTTCCATCCATCGACTGGTCGAACCTAACGCTGACTTTGGCGCTGACGCCAACTCCCAATCCACCCGCATAGGGCGAGGTCAATTGCACGATCGGCGCACTGAGGAGCATCCGGTTTTCCAGTGCTTCACAGGCAGGATTACCACCCACAGACCAGGCGCGGTTCAGAACTTGCCTTCGACGAAGTAGTGTTCGGGTTTTCATCAGAGCCTCTCGTGCAACGTGGACGGTAGAATTGTGAATTGCCACTCCCCAACCCCCGGAACATCTTTTTGCGTCAGAAATCAGGAACTCAAGTTGCCTCAGTTCCAGGCGAACGAAATGTCATATACGGTGGGCGTCGCTACACCATCATCGGTTGTGAGTTGCAGCCGGTACCGCAGGTAGCGGGCGACATGGCCGGTTATGGGCGCCCCGTTCTCGACGGCCGCCCAGGCCGACCAAGTGCCGTCATCGGGATTGGTCGTATTTCCCGTACTGATTTCAACACTCAGATGGGTTCCGACAGGCAAGTTCGCAGTCCACGTGGCACCTTGCCAGGTCACACTACGGCCGGCATCAAAAACGGACGAAATAAAGGTGCCCGTGGATGCGTAGGCCATGGTGCGAACCCAGTCCACCTGCAAGGCAGGCGTGCCATTCTGGGCTGCGAACGCCACCTTAAGCCCCGTGCCAGCAGGAATCGTGCGCGCAATCGTCGTCTTCAAAACGCCGTCGATGTAGAACCGGAAGCCCGTAGCAATCGGCTCGACACGGTAGATATGGAAGCCCGTTGGAATCGCCCCCAGGTTGACATCACGCAGCGTTCCTGCGTTGTTCACGCGGGCATACAGGGTGCTGGTCGTGCTCTTGGTGGTAAAGACCGCCGAATAACTGCCGCTGGTTGTGGTTAAATTCGTCGCCAGGCCAAACTGCTGTCCTTTGGCTGCCGCGATGGCGATCCTACCCTCAATCGCCGTATTGACCACTGCGTCAGCCGAAAGGACCTGCATTCGGCCGATGGAAAGGATGCCCCCGGCTTCGGTGACGGCGGCGGTGCCCGTACCCGAGCTCCAGATACTAGTGCTCCAGGACGGACCGATCGCATTGCCATCAAACTCGTCAGCGAACGCTGGCCCAAGCTGCAATTCGCCACCGGCGCTGTTGGACACGAGAATGTCCGTAGCGATGCCGGCAGCGAAATCGCTCGCCGAGCTCTGCATCCATACGCCGGCCGTGGTGAAGGACCAAGCCACAGGGCTGGTCAGGCTATTGCCCGCCAAATCCGAAGCGTTACTTAGCGCTGCCGAATAGGTGACGCCACCGGCCAGAGGGGCCGCCGGCGTCAGCGTGGCAGTCCTGGTGGCATCGGCATACGTGACCGCTGCCGGCACGGCATTGCCACCCGCATCGCGCAACACGAACGAAATACTCGAAGGCTGAACCGACTCACTGAATGTCACCGTGATCGGTGCCGTGATCGGCACTCCGGTAGCGCCCGAAGCCGGCGAGTAACCGGTTATGGCCGGTGCCTCCGTATCTGCGCTCGCCGGGCTGAACACGACATCACACCAGTAATTGCTGGAATTGTAGCTGCTGGTTGGGAACGCACTGGTACTGCCGTAGCGGTAGACGCCATTGGGGCCATCCTCGCCATCACCCATCCCATGTAGCGGGCCGCTGTCGGCACCCGAGCCCGCGAAGTATCCCTCGTCAACCGCATAGTGTCCGACACTGGTGTGATAGGACGCGATGTACGTGGTGTTGGCGTTAATGAAGACCGGAGACGCAAAGAAGGCCGTCTGCCAGCCCGAACTGGTCTCATTGGCAAACGTGATCGTTGCCAGCTGCGTACCCGATCGGTCCCAAAGACTCCCCGTGTGCGTGCCGGTGTTGCTGCTGCCTTTGTAGAAGCGAATTCCGGTGATGTAGCCACCAACGGCCGAGCGGAACTTCATGCCGAGCTCGACGGCAGCAGAGTCTGAATCGGCGGTAACCGTAGGAATCGTCGTATTACTCCACAGGCTGAACGTGTTCTGCACCGGCGCGGCAATCGTCGAGAAAGACCAGCTCACGGCTCCCGTCATGACATTACCCGCCAGATCGGTAGCGCCACTGAGGGTCGCCGTATACGTCGTGGAATAGGCCAGCATGCTACTGGGAGTGAGGGTCACTGTTCGCGTGGAATCACTATAAACGACATTGGCCGGAACAACGTTGCCCTTGGAATCCCGCAGCACGAAAGAGATACTCGCAGGCTGGACCGATTCGCTGAACGTCGCCGTCACACTCGTGGTGATCGCGATACCGGTAGCATTGGCGATGGGCGTTTGACCGGTCACCGCTGGCGGTGTCGCGTCCATGGCCACGGTTGTGAACGACCAATTCACCGACCCGGTCATCGCGTTGCCAGCCACATCTTTGACGCCGCTGATCGTGGCGGTGTAAGTCGTGGAGCTCGCCAAGGTCGACGTGGGTGTCAACGTGGCAACATGCGTGGTGGCGTTGTAAGCCACACTCGACGGCACGACGATGGCGCCATTCTTCAGCTGAAAACTGGAGGTTGTGATCGTCGCAGGATCCACCGCTTCATTGAACGTTACCGTCACACTCGCATTCACAGCCACGTTGGTGGCATTGGGGGCCGGCGTCTGAGCAATAACCGTGGGCGGAGTACTATCCACGGCCACCGTGGTAAAGGACCAGCTTTCCGCCGCCATGGTGTTACCGGCCAAGTCCTTGGCACCGCTGACCGTCGCGGTGTAGCCAGTGGAACCCGCTAAGGCCGCGGTTGGAGTCAGAGTCGCAGTATTGGTGGCGCTGTTATAGCTGACGACCGCCGGCACCACGTTGTTGTTCGCATCGCGGAGGACAAAGGAGATGCTATTGGACTGTATCGGCTCGCTGAATGTCGCCGCCACAGTGGTCGTGGTTGGCACATTGGTTGCCCCCGAGACCGGCGAGCGACTGGTGATGCTGGGAGCCTGCGTGTCTGCACTGGCAGCGAAGAGAACATCCACCCAGTAGTTGCTGGATTGATAGCTGTTGGTCGGGAAGGCGCTGGTGCTGCCGTAACGGTAAACGCCGTTGGGACCATCCTCGCCATCACGCAAGGCATGAAGCGGACTGCTATCGATGCCTGCGACGGCAAAATAGCCATCATCAACAGCATAATGCCCAACGCCAGCATGATAGGAGGCAACGTACGTCGTGTTGGCGGCAATCGCGACGGGCGTGTTAAACAACACCGACTGCCAGCCGGAAGATGTCTCGCTGGTGAACGTGGCTTGGGCCAGTAGGGTGCCGGTTCGACTCCACAGGCTGCCCACATGGGTGCCGGTGTTCTGCAACCCTTTATAGAAACGGATGCCGGTGATATAGCCAGCCACGTCCGAGCGGAACTTGACGCCCAATTCAACCGAGCCCGTATCGGAATCAGCGGCCACCGCTGGAACCGCCGTGTCGCTCCAGATGCTCGTGCCGGAAGGGGTCTGTCCCTGACTGGTGATCGTAATCCCGGCCGAAGGCGTTTCCAGGTTTCCGCTGTCATCCACTGCTCGGGACTTGATCGTAAGCGTTCCACCCTGATGAGGCGTCCAGGTGTAGCTCCAGGTGTCCCGCCCGTTAGCGGGGTGCCAGGTCAATCCGCCATCGACAGAGACTTCCACCGCTGCAAGCACGCCCCCACCGCCGTCGCTGGCCGTGCCGCCGACCGTCACGGGCGTATCGAGTTGGAAGGTCGCGCCATTGGCCGGCGATGTAATCGTCGAGGTTGGCCGCGTGAAGTCGGTGGATGCCGTGCCTTTTATCAGGCCGGATTGGAGGGTTGCGGGCTGCACACCCATGTCGGCCAGAAGGTTCACCGTTGCCTGCTGTATATTCCGATCAGGTGCAAAACTGCCGTTGTCGTGCTGCCCGTCAAGGCCCCACGACCACTGCACAGTGCCAGCCCCGAAAACCAACGCTCCGCTGGAGGCACGATAGAGGGTAAGCGTATGGGTTGCCGTACCCGCCGGATAATAATCCGCGCCGATCGCAATATTGTCGCCGACGAGCCGCCCCAGCACCGCTGTCGTGGTAGACGACATTTGGAACAGGCCTGCCGGGCGGAATCCGTTATCCACGTCTTCATCCCACTCGTAACCCAGGACGTGGTCACCGAGCGTCGCAGTCTGCCCCGACTTCAACGACGCCACGCTGGTGTTGCGCCAGAATCGCAAGCTGCTATAAGTCGAAGGCACTTGGAAGGAAGTCCCCAATTCGTCGGCGCCGACGCACACCGTAAAGAGCTGTCCGCTCACGGCGTTCTCCGGCCGGCCACCATCAGCCGGGGGACTGAACCGCGGATCACGCCACGTGCCCGTCCAGATCGGCGGATCTGCAGGATCAACAGGAGCGTTGTAGTTGGTTTCCTTGTAACAGACCATCGTCCGATACGGCGTCCCCGAGCCATCGATGCTCGTCTCCCAGCGGATCTTCCGATAAATCTCATTGCCGCTGAAGAATGCCAGGCTGACGCCCGCATCACGGGCGGCCTCCACGCTGGCGCGTTCCTGGCCGGACCAATACTCGTCATGGCCGACCGACAGGAACACCTCGTGATCTTTGATCAGCAAGCCATATCGATCGGCATCCACCGAGGTGAAATAGCTCACATCGTACCCGTTGGATTCCAGCCACCGGACCATGGGGTATTCGGCATGGAAGATGAAGTTCCAGGAGCCATACCCGTCATTATGCGATCGCGTATTGAACGGGCGGTTGTAGCTGCCCTTGAACGTAGGATTGCTGGGCGACTCGATATCCCTGCCATTGCCCCAATCGTTGTACGCTTGCCACGTCGTATCGGAGGTCTTGTACAACAAGGCCGAGTGGTCGGTATCGTTGCGAACGACAAAGTAAATGTGGCTCGCCCCTCCCGTGTCCTCGCGGACGAGCTTGGCGAAATAGATGCCGGAGGTGGCGTCCGACGGCACTTGCCACGACGCCGACGGCGACCAGTTGCCGCAGTCAACCAATCCCGTCGCCGAATCGCTTCGTGGCGCGGGCTGGGGATCCGTCCTCAAAGCCCCAATCGTCGTCACCTTCCTCGCCCCCAATCCCCCGTAATACCCCATCCGATAGATGTCGATGTGGTACCAGGCCCGATCCTGGTCGTCGATCTTGAAGGTGACGGCCTGGCCCTGGTTGACACTGATATCGGTAGCAAACCCTTGGAGTGTAGGATCGCCGGCCCCGCTGATATCCCACTCGCTGGCGGGCGACCCCGCAAGCTGATTCTCTGCGGCAATGGAGAGCCCGGACAGCAGATAACGGCATTCGAGAGCCTCCACGTGCCTCGCGGCAATGCCTGAGACTGCCGTACCACAACGACGCAACCGACGGTAGGCGAGTGCAAACATTGTCTATCCTTTTTGACAACCCACAACACTCGGCGACGTATCAACTGCTCAGTGCCCTATCACAGGCGACTCCACCCCTCCCGCTGTAGACGCCGCCCGGATACTGCACGATGGCGCATCCCCATTGCATTCGCGATGAGTCGCGTGTCCCCTTCGTCGCCACGACCGCTCCGCAACGCCGACAACGCCGCCCAAACGGCTTGCCAGCACGACCGTTTCGTGAAACAACTCCTCAGACCGTATTCCACGCAGAATGCCTGTAATAGCACTCTTATACAACGCAATCATCAGGTACCAGATCGCCCTCAACAGAGGATGCGGCCGCATCTCGCTCGCCGGAATCGCTCGCATCCAACCGCGCACCCCCCAATACGCTCGCGACCAGAACCACCCCCGGCGCAGACGGCCGGATGAAACACGATGCCCCACAATGGCGCCCGGCTCATACAGCAGTTTCCCGCCTGCTTTTGCGATGCGATGAAGCAACTCGGTTTCTTCGCCGCTGATCAGGCAATTGCCAACACGACCCAAGTCAGCCCGGAATGTGCCGACCCTCGCAAGCCAATTCTTCCGGATACTGAGGTTCACTCCGTACAGTTCCCCGGCATCCGCCAACCGGCGTTCCGGGCCGTAATCCACCTTCGAGAGCATTCCTTCATCACGTTCTCCCAGCCACCGCGGCCGCGCTTGCGGGTATATCAAATAGGCAATCCCCCCCACCGCAGCATAGTCGCCACTCTCATACGCTCCGATCAGCGCCCGCAGCCATTTCGGGTCAACTTCAACATCGTCATCCAGAAATGCCACAATCTCATGTTTAGCCTCCGCAATCGCCCGATTGCGGGCGTGGTTCAGGCCCTGTTGAGATTCCACCACGTATCGAAGCAGACCGCCAAAGCGGGGGATATACTCCTGAACCACGGCATGAGTGTGATCTGTGCAGTTGTTCCCGATCACCACAATCTCGTACGCCTCGATGGATCCGGCATCCAAACGCGTCAAGCTCGCCAGCGTCATCCGCAACTCATCGGCTCGATTGTAAGTCGCAATGGCGATCGTCACATTCATAATCGATTCACACGCCACTTTCGCGCCATCTATGGATTGCGTCCCCAAAGTCGGCTCACCCAGAATGCGAAGATCAGCTTCCCCAGGACCACCGGGCCGGCTCGTGAAAGATGCCGAATTCCTTGTTGAGCACCGGATGGCGGACATGGAAGCCCTTGCCCATCTGGGCACAGTAGAGACGTTGAAAGCCCTGGTCCCAGACCAGGACCTGCAAGGAGTAATTCTCTGCCACGAGCTTCAGCGGCGGCGTCAGGACGTCGATGGTCCCCGAGCCGGACACCACACCCGTCGGAAACTCGTCCATGGCAGTATTGAAGTTGCAGCAGGCAACGCCATCGGTGCGGATGACGCTGACGTTGAAATTCGGACTGCGGACGGACTGCGTCGCCTCAAAATGCAACCGAATGCGTGCCCGCTCGCCGTGATCAAAAACGCTGCGCGGCTGGCCGTCTTCGCCAAAAAGGTCGATGTTCCGGATGTGGATGGGGCACTTGGTCGGATCGGTGCCCACCATCTCATGCGCCCACGGGGCCATATCCAGTTGCGCTTCCTGCTCATAGACCCCAATGGCTTCCTCGGTGGAGGCATCGCGAGCAATCTGCCCCTGAGATAGATAGATCGCCCGGTCGCACATCGCTTTGATCGAGAACATGTTGTGCGAAACAAACAAGAGCGTGACATCCTGCTTCAGCAGACGCTTGGCGTGTTCCATGCACTTGCGCTGGAATGCCAGGTCGCCCACAGAGAGGACTTCATCAATCAGGAGGATATCCGGCTCCATATGAGCGGCGACGGCGAAAGCCAGCCTCACGTACATGCCACTGGAATAGCGTTTGACCGGCGTATCGATGAAATCTTCGATTTCCGCAAACGCAACGATTTCGTCGAATTTGTGGGCTATCTCCCGGCGGCTCATGCCGATAATGGCGCCGTTCAAAAAAACATTCTCACGGCCGGTGAGCTCGGGATGGAACCCCGTCCCCACTTCCAGCAGACTCCCAACGCGGCCGCAAATCGTCACCCCACCCGAACTCGGTGCAGTGATGCGGCTGATGACCTTCAAAAGCGTGGACTTGCCGGCGCCATTGCGGCCGATGATGCCTATCGCCTCGCCCGGGCGCACTTCAAACGACACGCCGTTCAATGCCCAAATGCCCTTGCTGGACGAACGGGCAGTCTTATCCTCGCCCCTACTCCCGCGGGCAGTTCGACGCAACGGCATTGTCACCACATCCATGATGGACTCGCGCAGCGTCGCGTATGAACCGCTCTTGCGAGTCCCAAGGCAGTAATACTTGGCCAGCTTCTCGACAGTGATGGCAGCTTTCATAGCAGCAAAGTGGATTACGCTACACCAGTGGGATTCGGGCCCCCTTTGGCACGGATGCGGTGGATGACTGGACGTACCGCACTCCACAGCTTCGGACCAAGCAATTGCTTGCATCGAAATCGGTACCACTTGGGCTGCCATCGCAGCGCCGGGTACAGCCCCCTGGCATACTTCAGGCATTCAGCACATCCCCGCCAATCACCCCGATCGAACGAGTTGCTTCCAATCCAGAAGACCTGTTCGGCAATTGCCCTCTCAGCCAGGGCTTTCAGGCCCGCCACGTCCGCGATGCGATTGTCATACTGTTGGAGAATGCTGCCAATCGCCGCGTACCGGCTCTGCATGTCTCGCAAGCCCACGTACGCCGTCGACATGTTGGCGCCGTGAATGCGGTAGTACGCCTGTTCGATATCGAGAATGCCCACCGCGCCGTGCGCCGCCAGTCGCAGCCACATCTCCATGTCGGCAGTATGAGGAAGATCCTTGCGATACCCCCCCACCGCCCTCTGCAAACGCGTGCGGACAATGGCCGTCGGGGTGGGGACAAGGTTATCCCCCTGGACACACATCGTTTCGATCAACTCCTGCCCCGGAATCGTTCGCCACGTGTAGTTCTCCGGCGGCTGCCACCCGACGAAGGGCGGACACGGCGTGCGAAACGCCCGCCCGTAAACCAGCCCAACCTCGGGATGAGCATCCATCAGCATCGCCGCTCGTCCCAGGGCCCCACGGGTAAGCATGTCGTCCGCCGACAAGAGCAGGGCATAATCGCTGGCGATCCAGTCCAGTCCCTCGTTGTACGTGGCGATGTGCCCTTGATTCGCGACATGCCGCCGATACTCCACCCGGCCATCTCGCTCCGCCAATTCCGCCGCAACCGCGGGCGTATCGTCCGGCGAAGCATCGTCGATGATCAGAACGCGAACCTCAACACCCTGCTGATCCAATACGCTCTGCACGCAATCCCGCAGATAATGCCCATACCGGTAGCAGGGAACAATTACATCTACGCTTGCCATAATCCTGTTTCTACAGAGCCGGCGACTTTGAGGTTTGCGAATCCGTCAATGGTCGAGCCGGATTGCCCACCACGGTTGTCTGCATCGGCACGTCGCGAATCACCACCGCGCCCATGCCGACCAGCGACTGCTCGCCAATCGCAATTCGCTGGCGAATCGCGGCGCCCGCCCCGATGTAGCAGTTGCGGCCAATGTGAACGAAACCGCTGATCACAGCCCCCGGAGCAACGATCGCCAGGTCATCGATCCGGCAATCGTGCCCAATGATGCACCCAGGACCGATCGCCACCTGATCGCCGATAGTTACTCCCCCGCCGATGCTGGCCCCGAAGTTGACATAGACTCCCCGGCCGATCTGCGCTCGCGGCGAAACCGACGCCAGCGGATGGATCAATGTGGTAAACCTGTCGATCGGCAGATTGGTCGAGTCCAGAATCTCACCGCGACGGCGATAGCTGCTGTCGCTCCCAATCGCGTTGATGAACCGGCAATCGGCAAATCGCGGCGCATCGCCCAGGCCGCCCAGAATCGACATCCCAAGGTAGTGCGTACCGGCCGACCGACCATCGTCAAGAAAGCCAACGACATTCCACGTAGGCTCCCGGATATTGATCGCCTCAACAATGTCCAGAACATCGTAGGCGTTGCCACTGGTACCGAGAATGATGAGCTTCTGCTTCATAGCTTTCAGCATGCCAAGCCATCGAAAAAGGTTCAATTGGCTCTGCCGGTTTTGGCAATGCTCCAGATCTGGTCCACCACATAGTCCTGATCCGCATCGGTCATCGCGTGATACAACGGCAACAGGACTGCCGAGTCTCTCGCAACTTCGGAGCAGGGCAGCTTCTGCGGCGGCAGGTCAGCGTACGCAGGTTCCTGGTGGGCATTCATAATGCCCCGACGCGTGGAGATACCGCGATCCAGCAGGATCTGCATGAACGCATCCCGCCCAACCGCAAATTCCTCGGTAATGCGGACGGCATACGACTGGTAGTTGGGACGCGTGTCTTCCGGAATCGTTGGCAACTGCAGGCCAGGGACATTACGCAATGCCCGGCTGTACCGCTGGGCCAATTCGATGCGCCGTGCAAGAATCTCCGGCAGCCGCCTGAGCTGAACCCGCCCCACCGCTGCCTGAATGTCCGTCATGCGGTAATTGAACCCCAGATGCGGATACTGCTCAAAGACCACCGCCTTGGAGCCGTGACGCACCGTATCGGGAATGCTCATGGCATGCTGACGTAGCAAGCGGAACTTGGCATCCAGGCTCGCATCGCTCGTTGTGAGCATGCCACCATCCCCCGTGGTAATGATCTTACGCGGATGAAACGAGAAACACGCCACCGTACCATGCGGCCGGCCAATGCGTTGCCAGATCCCCCCTGCCCGCAGCTCGCTGCCGATGGCGCACGCGGCATCCTCGACAACCGGCAGATGATGCCGATTGGCAACATCAAGAATGGCAGCCATGTCGCAAGGCGTGCCAATCTGATGAACCGGCATGATAGCCTTGGTCCGCGGGGTAATCGCTGCCTCGACCAACGCCGGATTCATGTTGTACGTGCGTGGATCGACGTCGACCAGGATTGGAGTGGCACCGCAATACCGAATGGCATTGGCCGTCGCAATAAACGAATGGCTGACCGTAATGACTTCATCGCCCGGCCCAACGCCCATCGCATGCAACGCCAGATGCAAAGCAGTGGTGCAACTCGACACGGCACACGCATGCGCAGCGCCCACATACCCAGCAAACTCCCGCTCGAACGCCGCCACCTGTGGGCCTTGCGTCACCCACCCGGAAAGAATGGCTTCGCGTGCCGCAGCGGCTTCTTCCTCGCCAAGGAACGGCTTGGCAACGGGGATCATTTCACGTCCTTGATTCATTTGACAAGGGCCTCCTCCCGGTTGATCAGTGCATCCTTACGCCACTTCACCAGCCGGCGTAAGCCCTCGTCGAGCGGCGTCTCCGGGGCATATCCAAGTGCCTTCTCGATATGCGAAATGTCCGCCAGACGCCGAGGCACCGGATTGACTCGTCTGGGGGGATGAAACTCGGGCGAAAGGTGCGACGCACCAGTGACCCGCTGCATGGCCTGCCAGAGTTGCAGAAGACTCGTCTCACGCCCGCTGGCAACATTGAACACATCCAGCGGCACATCCGATTTCATGGCAGCGATGTTCGCTCGGGCCACGTCCTCGACATAGACGAAGTCCATGGATGCCGAGCCATCGCCGTGAATCGCCGGAGCCTGGTTGCGGTCGATGCAGTCGAGCCAGCGAATGAACACCTCCGTGTACACCCCGGTCACATCCATTCGCGGGCCATAGACGTTGAAATACCGCAGACCAATGCTGTTCAGGCCGTACATGTCGTAAAAGCTGCGCGCCACGCCCTCGTCCATCAGCTTCGCGGCGCCGTACAGGGTCCGGTTGTTGTACGGATGGTGCATCTCGCTGGTCGGGAAGACATCAGCCGCCCCGTATACCGAAGCAGAGGAGGCATAAACGACGCGTTTCACCCGAGCGGCAACCGCAGCTTCAAAGACATTGAATGTGCCCATCACCAGGACATCCATGCATTCGCGCGGCTGCTCAGCGCAAAGGGTGATCCGAATGGCCGCCTGATGCGAAACGTAGTCACAACCTTCCACCGCCGCCGCAACCGCATCGCGATCCCGAACGTCCCCTTGAATGAACCTGATCGGATAACGCGCCATCGCATCGGACAGATTCGCCAGGCGACCGCGAATAAGATTGTCCAGGACGCGGATCTCCCCAACCCGCTCGTCAATCAACCGATCGACGATGTGCGAGCCAATCAGGCCCGCGCCACCCGTCACCAGAACCGTTGCACCTTCGAGAGACTTGCTCATTTCCATGCTCCTTCTCGCAGGATGTCCCGCATCGCTTCGATCACGGCATCCTGTTGGACCGGCGTCATTTCCGCGAACAGCGGCAGCGACAGGCATTCCCTGGCGATCCGTTCAGCAACGGGGAACGCGCCGGGCCCATAGCCCAGGTGCCGGTACGCCTGTTGCAGATGGAGAGGCACCGGATAATGCAAACCCGTGCAGATGCCGCGGGCCTCCAGTTCCTGGCGAAGGCGTTCCCGCTGCTCGTGCAGAATCACGAACAGGTGCCACACGTGCCGGCGATTGACAATCTGCATGGGCAATTGGATCGCCAGGTCGGCCATCGACTCCTTGTAGCGATCGGCCAGGGTGCTCCTGGCCCGCGTCCAACCTTCCAGATACCTGAGCTTGATTTCAAGGATCGCCCCTTGGAACGCATCCATCCGGTAATTGAACCCGATCTCGCCGTGATGGTATCGCTTCTCCTGGGCGTGGTCGCGCAACGCCCGCAGGCGGGCGGCAATAGCGTCATCATCGGTCACCACGGCGCCGGCTTCCCCATACGCGCCAAGGTTCTTGCCGGGGTAGAAGCTGAAGCAGCCACACTGGCCCAGCGTACCGGCGTTCCGACCATTGTACGCGGCGCCATGGGCCTGCGCGGCATCCTCGATCACCGGAATGCCATGTCGGCGCCCGATCTCCAGTAAGGCATCCATATCCGCCATCTGGCCGTACAAATGAACGGGCAGGATCGCCCGAGTCCGCGATGTGATGTGCTTCTCCACCTGCTCAGGATCCATCGTGTATGTCGCGGGATCCACATCCACGAACACAGGCCTCGCGCCAACGTACGAGATGGCCCACGAGGTGGCAATGAAGGTCATGGGCACCGTGATCACTTCATCGCCTTGCCCCACGCCCGCCCCAATCAGCGCCAAGTGCAAGGCCGCCGTGCCCGAACTGACTCCGATGCAGTGCTTCGCCCCCACATACGCCGCAAAGTCGCGCTCAAATTGCGCAACCTTCGGCCCGAGCACAAAGACGGCACTCTCAACCACCTCACGCAACGCCCCCATCACTTCTTCACCGATCTGGGCGTATTGCGCCCGCAAGTCGGCAAAGGGCACCGCCGCAGTCGTCCCAGCAGTGGCCGGCAGCACCGTCCGCTCATTCGTTATGGTCATGAATCGCTCCTCTTTTATGCCGCATACGCAGGAACCTCGCGGGATTGCCCACCACGATCGCGCCCGGCGGGACATCGCGCGTCACCACCGCACCCGCACCGATCAGCGCCCGCGTGCCGATCGTCACGCCTGCCAGGATCGTGGCCGCACTGCCAATGGAGGCGCCGTGGCCGACAAACGTCGGAACGACCGTCCATTCCTTCTCATTGAGCAGTCGGCCATCGGTCGCCGCCCGAGGATCGGGATCGTTGATGAAGACCACCCCATGCCCGATGAACACCTCATCCTCGATCGTGACCCCCTCGCAGATAAAGCTATGGCTGGAAATCTTGCAGCGGGCGCCGATCACCGCGTTCTTCTGGATCTCGACAAACGCGCCGATCCGCGTGTCGTCCCCGATCCGGCACCCGTACAGGTTCACAAAACAGCGGATCTGCACGTTCTTCCCCAGCTTCACATCCGGGGCGATCCGCACGAAACTCTCCAATTCAGCTCGCTCGCGAGTCGCTGAATCCATTGCCAGACGCTCCATTGGTAAGAACCACTCTGCCGCCCTGGGCACGGATACTGCGGGTAGCCGCTTCCAGCAGCCGCACCACGCGCAGGCCCAGCAGCCCATCGCTGAACGGCTGCTTCCCCTCGCGAATGCACTCGGCAAAGTGACCAACAACGCTCTGCAACGCCTCCCCCGGCTCCACATGCGGACTCCAAACATCGCCGCTGCGGTAGCTGATCAAAAGCCGATGACGCTCCTCGGCGGCATTCGCCCCCAGTTCGATGCCCCGGTCGTAGAGCTTGATGGGCTCCGCCGTATTCAGTTCATTGAAGATCAGGCTCTTCTTTGAGCCGGCGAAAATCATCTGGCGAACCTTTACCGGAGACAGCCAGTTCACGTGAAAGCTGGCCATCAGCTGGTCCGCGTAGTCCACGTTCACGTACGCAACATCCTCGATGTCGGGATTGGCATGCGCACAGCCCCACGCGGAGATGCTTCGCGCCTCCGGCTCAAGCAGGTAGCTCACGATCGACAGATCATGCGGCGCCAAGTCCCAAATGACATTGATATCCCGCTGGAACAACCCCAGGTTGATGCGGATGCTGTCGATGTAATAGAGGTCGCCCAGTTCTCCTTGCTCGATCAGCCGCTTGATCAGCCGGATCGGATTGCTGAACAGGTACGTGTGATCCACCATCAGCACCCGGCCCTGGCGCTGCGCCAAATCAACCAGGCTTCTCGCTTCCTGGACCGTCGCCGTCAGGGGCTTTTCCACCAGCACATGCAGCCCTGCTTCCAGGCATTGCTTGGCAAGTGCGAAATGGGTGGAGACGGGTGTCGCGATCGCGACGGCCTTGATGGGCAGGTCCAGCAGCTGCTCCAGCGAACTGGCGAGCTTCACATGGCTGTACGTCCGCCCGATCGCTTCCAGCCGGGTGGGATTGGCATCATGGATGCCCACCACTTCCGTCGCGGCGCAACTGCAGAAATTCCGGATGAGATTGGGCCCCCAATAGCCACAACCAATAACGCCAATCGGGACCTTGTCCATGGCTTGCCCTCCTCAGAAGTGAACGTCCGGATCAGATGGTGTCCGCAAACTCGCGTTCCTTGCGACGGAAATACAAGCAGCCGGCGAGGAAGATGAGCAGGCAGAAGGAGAAGCTCATGCCGAGCTGGCCCCAAGGAATCTCCCCGCCGAGGCATGCGGCGCGGAACGCTGCAATGAGGCCCGTCATTGGATTGGCGGCGAGCACGGTTTTAAGCCCACCAGTAGGAACCTTCGCCGGCTGCATGTAGATCGTCGGAGTCGCGTACATCCAGAGCTGAACCATGAATGGAATAACGTAGCGGAAATCGCGATAGGCAACGTTCAAAGCCGCCAGGATGGTGCCCACCCCCGTAGCCGCCAGCACCGTGGCGACGAACAAGACCGGGGTAAGCAAGATGCCAATTCCCGGCATCACCCGGTAGTAAACCATGAGAATCAGCAGAAGCCCGAAGGCAATGGCAAAATCGACCACCGCCGCCCCCACCGACGCAAACGGAATCGCCAAGCGAGGAAAATAGATCTTCGTCACCAGCCGCTCAGAACCAACCACGCTGTTGCCCGCATTCGCAATCGCCGTG
>JBLNDH010000139.1:0-15366 GCA_050261455.1 Bacillota bacterium | reverse complement strand
AATCTGGTTGAGCCAGGCGGTGCGTTGTTTGGTTTCGATCAGAGGGAGGAGTTTTTCGAGGGTTTCCTTGGCATCGCCCACGACGGGGATATCGACCTCGACGTTCTTGGAGATATTGGCCGGGTCGATATCGATGTGGATGATGGTGGCGTTGGGCGCGAATTTCTCGACGACGCCGGTCACGCGATCGTCGAAACGGGCACCAATGGCGACGAGGCAGTCGCATTGCTGGACGGCGTAGTTGGCAGCGGCGGAGCCATGCATACCGACCATCTTCAGGGACAGCGGATGGGTTTCATCCACGGCCCCCAGGCCCAGGAGGGTGGTGGTAACGGGGAGCTTGCCCTTGTCCACGATCTGGCGGACCAGGTCGGTAGCGCCGGAGAGGATGACCCCCCCACCGACATAGAGGACGGGGCGTTGGGCTTCGTTGATGGCTTTGGCGACAGCGCGGATCTGGGCGACGTTGGCGCGGATGCGGGGGCGATAGCCGGGGAGCCTCATGTCGAGGCGGGGTTCATTCTCGAGCTTGGCAGTGGTGGCATCGACGCAGATATCGACGAGGACGGGCCCGGGGCGGCCGGTCTGGGCGACATAGAAGGCCTCGTGAATGACGCGGGCGATGTCGTCGACCTGTTTGACGAGGTAGTTGTGCTTGACGATCGGCCGGCTGATACCGGTGATGTCGGCTTCCTGGAAGGCATCGGTGCCGATGACGGAGGAGCGGACCTGGCCGGTGATGGCGACCATGGGGACGCAGTCCATGTTGGCGGTCGCCAGGCCGGTGACGATGTTGGTGGCGCCGGGGCCGGAGGTGGCCAGGCAGACACCGACGCGGCCGGTGGCGCGGGCATAGCCATCGGCCATGTGGGAGGCACCTTGCTCGTGGCGGCTTTGGATGAACTTGAGCTTGGAATCATAAAGGGCATCGAAGATGGGGATGACCTGACCGCCGGGGAACCCGAAGACGAACTCGACACCCTCCTGGCGGAGCATATGCTCCAGGATGTCTGCGCCGCGCATGCCGGCCAGGGGTTTACTGGGAACTGCCGTACCGATGGTATCTGTTTTGTCGCACATGTTGTCGTTCACTCCTCGAAGAGGGACGGGATTCGGGGGCGTTGGCGGAAACCCGGCCCTGCGGGCCGCCGCTAAACGGGAATGCCGAATCGATCACCTCTGTTGGATTGCTGCGCACCTAGCCGGTCCGCTGAAACGGACCCTACGAAATCGCATCCGCGAGAGCAAGAGTAACCGGGATAATTGCTGATTTGGCGGCTGGAGCCCGGAATCGGTCAGGGGGGTTATCGGCCACTGCGAGCACAGCCCTCGCGCAGCGGCCTATCGTACAAGGAGAGCTACCGGCATCAGGACAGCCAAGCGCCCCGTGAGGGCGAAGGAGGCAATCGAGATGTCCGGCCGCAAGGCACTCATGATGGGTGTACAGTACACCACGTTTGCAGCAGGATCAAGCGAGTTCTGAAAGAGGCGAGGGGAGAACCAAACAGCACCATTGTTGTCTCAAATACACAATTGATTGCGATATAATGCTTTGGCGGGGAAATGGGTTCGTTTTGTCGAGAGGAGTTGCCAGTTCGTAGTTGTTAGTTGCCAGAGGAAATGGGTTCGTTTTGTCGAGGACGTTGAGGAACGGGGATACTCGGTTTTCAAAGAGCCGACCCATTCCCGAGGGGGCGGGATGGGCGAGCGGGCGAGCCGCTGGGGGGAATACGTTGGCTAGACAAAATTGTTCGGTGAATATTAGAGATTGGTAAGCGGGGGAAGCCGGGGCCGGCGGGCTGCCGCTAAACGAGGGGGTGGATGGTGACGTCGGGCTGGAGGGGGTGAAGGGGGGCGAGGTGGCGGGAGAGGGCTTGGCGGCGGTAGCGGAAGATGTCCAGGAGTTGGCGGTGGACGAAGAGGATGTGGGCGAGGTGGCCGAGGGGACCGGCGGGGAGCTTGTAAAAGACGCGGTCCTGGCAGAGAGTACCGCTGTCGCTGGGGGTAAAGCGATGCTGGTGGAGCCAGAGAGTGTAGGGACCTTGGAGTTGCAGGTCGATGAATTGGTGGGGTGGGGTGAAATCGATGATCTGGGTACGCCAGCGGACGGGGAAGTTGAGCCAGCGAATGGTGTAGTCGAGGATGCAATCCTGGCGGAGCTGGATGGGAGGAGGGGTTTGGATGCGGAAGGCGAGCCAGGGGGGCGTGATCAGGGGGAGGTTGTCGGCAGAACTGAAGAAGGCCCAGGTGCGATCGAGGTCGGAATCAACGCGGAAATGGTCGGTGAGCTGGTAGTCCATGGGCGACGGTTCGGGATGATTATAGGCTCGCGGGTTGTTTGTGGCGGCAGATGAACGCGGGTGAATTCAGCGCGGGGGTGAGCAGCAACTCAAAAAAGGGACGAAGGCACGGAGGCACGAAGGGAGGGACAAGGGGAGGAGAGGATTGTGCAGTTGTGTCAGGAGCATTCACAGGCGGAGGAGAAACGAATGGATTGCGGCATCGAATACGGCGTGCCCGGGCGGGACGAGTGGGGGCCATTGGGAGCAGTTCCCGTATGGGTGTGCTCTGGGCTCTGAACCCTCACCCCAACCCTCTCCCGGAGTACCGGGCGAGGGGGAAGGAGAAGAATGCACCGAGGGATTGGGGTACACAGATGACAGCAATTGGGGGATTGGCGGAGGAACGCAATTGGATCCACGAAGCCGCAAGCGTATAGGGGGACGGGACGGCGGAGGGAGGATTACCCCGCTTAATTGATAATTGAAAATTGCCAATTATCAATTGGCAATTGAGGGGGTGGGAGGATAGAGGGAGAATTCGGAGAGGGTGGGGCCTTCGGTGGCGCGGAGAATGTTGAGGCGGATGTGGCGGGCGGTGAGGGGCGGGAAGGATTGTTCATAGGAAGCGCCGAGGGTGGTGCCGCGGAGGAAGGTCTTCCAGGCGTCGCCGTCGCGGGATTGGAGTTCGAAGGATTGGACGCGGCCGGGGTAGGCTTCTTCGATGATGACACGGGAGAAGGGGGTGGGCTGGCCGAGGTCGATTTCGAGCCAGGCCTGATGGGTGCCGGCGTCTGTGGCCCAGCGGGTGGCGGGGTCGTTGTCGAGGGCTTTGTCGGGGGCATAGGCGGGATTGTTCTGGAAGGTGTTGGAAGCGGTGGCTTTCTTGCCGGTGGTGAGGGGGGGGGGACCGGTGAGAGCGGGCTCGTCAAGGGCGGGGCCATCGAGTTGGAGTTCGATGATCGTATCGATGGGATGACGATCGGCGAGGGGGATGTTGAAGGTGATGTTGCCGTCAATGGCTTGGAAGGTGAGGAAGCCGCCGGTGAGGAGGTGAGCGGAGAGGATCTTGCGGCGGGTGGGAGCGGGAAGGGTAAGGGTCGGGTTGGACCCATTAAGGATGTGGAGGTAGACGCGGTCGGCTTTGCGGGTGCTGACGCCCCAGCGGCCGGGGATCCAGGGGCCGCCACGGGTGGCGTAGATGGTCTGGCCGTATTTCTCGAGCCATTGGCCCATTTCCTTGAGGCGCTGGACCTGGCGGGGTTCGATTTCACCGGTGGGCATGGGGCCGACGTTGAAGAGGAGATTGCCGTCGCCGCCGGCGCAGGTGATGAGGGTGTGGAGGCACTGCTCGAGGGACTTCATGTCATCGTTGGGTTTCCAGGCCCATTGATTGCAGATGGTGATGCAGGATTCCCAGGGTCGGGTGAAGTTGAAGCGGCCGACTTCCTGCTCGGGGGTGTCGTAATCGCCGGAGAAATCGCCGGTTTTGGTGGTGCCCTTCATGTCGTTGCGGCCCTTGTCAACGCGGTTGTTGATAATGAGGTTGGGCTGGAGGGAGCGGCAGTAGTTGTAGAGATCGAGGCCCATGTCGTGGGTCCAAGGCTCTTCCCATTCGCCATCGAACCAGAGGAGGCCGAGGGGACCGTAGTTGGTGAGGAGTTCCTTGAGCTGGCCTTTGAGATAGGGGATGTAGCGGTCCATCTGGGGGTTTTGTTTCTTGCCGCCGCCGGGAGCGTCGCCAAGGGGATAGTCGGGGTGGCGCCAGTCGAGGATGGAATGATAGAGGCAGAAACGGATCCCCTGGCGGCGGCATTCGTCGGCGAGTTCGCGGACGATGTCGCGTTTGAAGGGGGTGGAGCTCATGGTGTAGTCGGTGAGCTTGGAATCCCAGAGGCAGAAGCCGTCGTGGTGCTTGGAGGTCAGGACGATGTACTTCATGCCGGCGGCCTTGGCGGTGGAGACCCAGGCGGCGGCGTCGAAGCGGGTGGGGTTGAACTGCTTGTAGAGGTTGTCGTACTCGGCAGTGGGGACTTCGCGGCCACGGGACCAGCCGATTTCGGTGCCTTTGAGGCTGACGGGGCCCCAGTGGATGAACATGCCGAAGCGGGCATCGCGCCACCAGGCGAGGCGCTGGTCACGCTCCTGGGGGGATTCGGCGGGAAGTTGCTGGGCGTGGGAGAGGGAGGCGAAGAGGACGAAGAAGGCAGCGAGGGCGCGAATGGACGTCATGGGCAGGCCTCCGATCAAGTGGACAAGAGAGCTGATCGATGCGGGTAGTCTAGATCAGTCTGCCCCCTGGGGAAAGGGGATGGGAGGGTGGCCACGGGCGTTCAGCGATACTTGGCGGCAAGCGAGATCATTGGTGCGGCAAAACCCAGGGATGAATCCCTGGGCTTGTAGACATGGGGAGATGGTCGGCGCAGGAGAGGCAGGTGGATGGGGAAGAGAACCCGGGGAACAAGTTCCCGGGGCGTTGAGAGGGGGTTTGAGAACTTTGAATTCCCCACGGCGGCGCCGTGGGCTTTAGGAGAGGGAACAGTCTCGTGGCAGTTTCGGTTGAGGGCGTCTATTGCGCCGAACCCTCACCCCGACCCTCTCCCGGAGTACCGGGCGAGGGAGAAAGAGGGAGAGGAGGAAAGAAGAGGGCGAACACAAGGTTCGCCCCTACGGGAACCCTCTCCCGGAGTACCGGGAGAGGGGGATACAGAATCGGGAATTGCTGTATAGCAAACGCGGCGGTTGGGTTACTTGGCGCCAACGGTGGGGGCGATGGATTGGGCCATGCGCAGGTGCTCCTGCAGGATAGGCAGCGTGCTGGAGGCGAAGGCCTTCAGATCGGGATCCTGGCCATTTTTGGCCTGGTTCTGGAATTCCTTGATGTCCTTCTGATGGTCCTTGATCATCTGGTTCATGTAGGTGCGGTCGAAGTTGGTGCCGCTGAGTTTGCTGAGGTGGGTGTAGGTCTTGTTATCTTTCTTGTCCATCGTCTGCGGCACGGCGATGCCCTTCTGCTGGGACAACTGCGCCAACTGCTGATTGGCCTTGCTGTGGTCGGTGATCATGCGCTGGGCGAAATTCTTGACTTCGGGCGACTGGGCGTTGTTGACGGCATACTCGCCGGCGCGGACCTCGAACAATCCACCCGAGGCGGCCTTGTTGACGAAATCCTTATCCACCTTGGAGAGCTTGGTGGCGGTCTGCTGGGCATAGACGAAGCCGGCCAGGCCGGCTACAAACACGACGGCTGCAAGCATGGACTTGAGCATGGCTATCTCCTCTTGAAGCAGGGCATACGATAAACACTTACTGCACTGCGACCCCATTTTGGACGAATGCAGAAATCCGGGTCGTCGCTTCGTTTTGAACCCGGCGTGAGGCTTTCAAAGGACTCAAGACATGACGGATTGAGCAACGCCCGTACCGGCGTACGGAGGGCGGCTCTTTTGGAAACGGGAGATGTAAATGTGGGTGGTTGGGTGTGCTATATTGATCAAATCGTTGGGACGGCGAAGTGGGGTTCGACGCCGGGCTGGTAGATTGGCACCTCACGGGGCAAATCGTCATACAAGGCGGCACGGTAGACCTCTTCCATCTGGCGGGCGTTGTTTTGCCAGACGTAATGGCGTTGGACGAACTGGCGGCCAGCGAGGCCCAGGCGATGGCGGCGGTCGGGGTCATCGATGAGGGCGAGGCAGGCCTCGACCAGCGATGACACATCGCGCGGGGGAACAAGGAGGCCGGTGTGGTTGTGGAGGACCGCTTCGGGAACGCCGCCGACGCGACTGGCGATGACGGGGACGGCACAGGCGGAGGCTTCGATCGCGGCGACACCGAAGGTTTCGCTGTCGTAGATGGAGGGCATGACCATGATATCGAGACTGCGAATCAGGTCGGGAATGTTTTCATGGGGAACGCGGCCGATGAGCTCGATCGAGTTTGTGAGCCCGAGTTCGGCGATGCGGCGTTCGAGGGCAGGTCGCAGGAAGCCTTGGCCGGCGAGGACCAGGCGGGTTTGGGGGCGGGCGTGATGGATGAGGGCAAAGGCTTCGATGAGGATATCGGGGCCATATTTGGGGAGGAGGTGTTTGGCGAAGCCGAGAGTGACGTGATCGGTGGCCTGGGGCTGGCGGGGAGAAAAGCGGGTGATATCGACGCCGAAGGGGATGAGGTAAATGGGCTTGCCAGGCGGGGTGAAGCGGGCGGTGGCAGCGGCAAGCTGGTGGGTGGTGGCGGTGATGAATTGGCAACGGGAGAAGATGCGGCGGAGGCTGGGTTCGGTGCTGGGATGGCGGGGTTGGTCGAAGATGACATCCTGGCCCCAACTGGAGGCGATGAGGGGGATGGAGAGGCGGTCCCAATAGAAGGCGCGGCCGCCTTCGGAGACGAAGTGGATATGAATGAGCTGGGGGTCAAGCTCACGGATGATGCGTTGGAATGGGGGATAATCGAGGAGGATGCGGAGCTTGGGGATGCGGTGATACCACTTTGGGGAAGCGGGGAAGGGGATGACGTTGATGCTTGAGCGTTTCCTGGTTGGGCAGACACATTGCGCGGAGCCCTCACCCCGGCCCTCTCCCGGAGTACCGGGCGAGGGAGAGGAAGAAGCGGACCCTAGGGGGGGATCTGATGCGGGGATGGGGTCGGTGGAACAGGAGAGAATCGAGACAGAGGCGCCGCGATCGTGAAACCACTGGGCCCAGCGATGGGTGTGGGTACTGGAGGAGTCGGCCACCAGGAGCAGGCGGAGGTTGGGGATGGGGTCGGGGATATTGGCGGCCGATGCGATGTGGGATTGAGTATAGGGAAGAGTCATGGGGTGTTCCTTGCGATTTCGCCGAGGACGCGGACCATCCAGGCGTAGGATCGGCCGAGCCAGGGAGGGCCGGCGGAGATCATGGAGCCGAGGAGATATCGGGGGGTCTGGGGGGCCAGGTCGTGAAGGAGGAGATGGGAGGAGCCGTTGGAGCAGTGACCATGGCGGAGCAGTTCTTCCTGAAGGAGGGTGGATTGATTGTGGATGCGTTCGATGAGCATCTGGCGGATTTCGGGGTCGCGGACGTCGGGAAGATGCTTGAGGTTCATCCGCAGGCTGCTGCCGAGGGCGATGTGGTCGTACTTGGGGAGGTTGTCGGGATGAGAGCGGTTGCAGGCCAGGTTTTCGAGGGTGTAGGCGAAATCGTATTTCTTGGCGATGCGATACCAGAGGTCCCAGTCTTCGACGACGGGGAGGTTGAGGTCGAAATCGCCGAGGTCGGCGATGACCGAGCGGCGGAGCATGATGCCACTGGTCTGAAGAGGCATGTGCCGGAGGATCGACTCGAAGGGGCGGATGAGGAGGCCTTGGGACGGGTGAGGGGGCAGGCCGGTCGGACGGATGCGCCAGGGACGATCGTTGGCGTCGATGATGAGCATGCCGCAGAAAGCCAGGCCGGCGGTGGGATGTTGATCGAGAAGGTGGAGGAGGGTGGAGACGAATCGGGGCAGCCAGAGGTCATCGCTGTCGAGGAAAGCGTAGATGGAGCCGGTGGCGAGTTTCATGCCGACGTTGCGGGCGCGGGGGGCGCGGGCGTTGGATTGCTGGTGGAAGATGAGTCGGATCTGCTCATCGGCAAGGCGGGGCGCGTAGGAGGCGATGACTTCGGCAGTGTGGTCGGTGCTGCCATCGTCAATGACGACGGCTTCGAGAGGACGGTGATCCTGGGCGACGATGCTGTCGAGGGCCCGCGCCAGTAGATCGGCGCGGTTGTAGGTGGGAATGATGGCGGAGACCAGGGGAGTCATGACTTGGAGGGCACCTCGGGTGTTGGGGCATCTGCGAGAAGCGCGTCCCGGTGGGGCGCCGCGAAACGATTGCGACGTTGTGCGAGGGACTCGTGCATCCAGCGAGTGAGCAGACGTACCTCCTGATCGAGGGAGAATTCGCGTTCGGCTTTGACGCGGGCGGCATGGGCCAGGGCGTGGTGTTCGTGGGGCGCGAGGGAGGCCAGGTGGTCCATGGCGTCGGCCAGGGCCGGAGGATCGTCGGCGGGGACGAGGAGGCCGGTTTCCGGGGCGACGGTTTCGTGAAGGCCGAGGAGTTGGGTGGAGAGTGCGGGCAGGCCGCAGGCCATGCCTTCGCGGAGGGCCAGGGGCATGCCATCGCGGTTGCCATCCTTGGCAATGACGCAGGGGAGGACGAAGCAGTCCTGCAGGGGAAGCCAATTCTGGAGGAAGGTGGCATCGCAGGAGCCAAGCAGGTGGAAATGGTCGCGGAGGTTCAATTCCAGACAGCGTTGTTCGAGGGCGGTGCGGAGCGGACCATCGCCGGCGATTTGCACGGCGAAATCGCGGCGGCGCCGGGCCAGGAGGCCGGCCGCTTCGAGGAGGACGTGGAAGCCTTTGATCTCGACGAGTCGGCCGGTGGAGGCAAAACGGAAGGGGCGATGGGGAGCGTGGTAATGGGGGCGAAAGCGATCGATATCGATGCCATTGGCCAGCACGTGGACGCGGGCCGGGTCGAGGTTGGACGCCAGGTGGAGGATTTCGTCGCGATTGTAGTGGCTGACGGTGACGACGAAGTCGCATTGGCCCAGGAGCCAGGGGAACAGGGTGCGTAGAGGGTTGATGAAGATGTCGTGGGCCTGGAGGGTGACGGCCAAGGGGAGATTGAGCAAGCGTGAGGCATGATAGCCGAGCAGGAGCTGGCGCATGGCAAAGTGGACGTAGAGAAAGTCGAAACGCTCGCGGTCGATCTGGTCGATCGCGGCGTCCCAGGAGAGGCGGTCCTGCCAGAGGGCTTCGGGAAGATCGGACGGTTTATGGGTGAAGGCATCGGTAAACGACGGGCCAAGGCGATGGCGCAGGCGGCGGCGGGCGGTGAGCTTCTGGAGTTTGCGCCAGAGGGGTGGGGTTAAGCCTTTGACGCGGAGGGTTCGGCCACGGATGGTGTAGTTGGGGTTGTCGAGGGTGGCGGGGTCGGGGGGGCCGAGTGCGATGGCGGTGACCTCGTGGCCGAGGGACTCCAGGCCGCGGATGTCGTTCACGACGAACGTCTCGCTGAGGACGGGGAAGTTGGCGATGAGGTAGGCGATTTTCATAGGAGTGGGGTGTCGGGGTACCTCAGTTGGAATGGGCAAAGGGGCGAAAGTGGATCTGCAAAGCCGCAAGCGTATGAGGAGATCGGAGGGCGAAAAAGGGAGTTGGGAATACCGAAGAATCCGGCGTGGGGAAGAATCGAGCGACTCTGCCGGAGATGCTTCGCAAGCCGGACCGGAGCGTAGCGCAGGTTCAGGTCCTTTTCCAAAATCCGACAGATCCGGCCCTGCGCTGCGCTCCAGGCCGGCTTGGGGGGTGTTCGGCAGATCGAATCGCCTGGGGCACCCCAATACCTTGGCGTGGGGGGGAAGGGAGCGAGGAGTGCGCCGGGAATGTTGAAATGTGGGTTCATTGGTCGGCACCGGCCTTTCGGCTGCCCTGGTATTGCATGAAGCACATGGCCAGGGGGTAGATGAGTTCTTTCCAGTTGCGGAGGCGGCGGTGGAGGAAGGCGTCGGCAATGATCAGGTAGCGGCTGGGTTGGATCAGGTCGCGAAGCAGGCGGCCGAGGGTGTAGGGCCAGCCGAGACGAGCCCAGCCCATGGCGAAGCCGGCGATGCGATTGTTCAGTTCCTCCCAGGAGTAGTCGTGGCCATGGTAGCTGAGGGCCTGCTTGACCTGCATCATGCGGTAGCCGGCCCGGTGCAGTTTCACCTGCAGGACGCGATCCTCGATGGTTTCGCAATCGCCGAAGCGCAGGACATCCCAGACGCTTCGGCGGATGGCAAGGTTGGAGCAACTGATGGCGATGCAGCCATGGGCCTGGTCGAAGCGGATGGCGACGGATCGGAGCCAGGAGCCGTGGTAGTCCCAGTAGAAGGCGTATCCGCCGGGCGGAGGCACTTGTTCGCCGACGGTGGCATCGGCGACATCGGCGAGGATGGGGGCGACCAGATCGACCAGCCACCGGGAGCCGGCGGGAACGACATCCTGGCTGATGGTGACGACGACTTCGCCGCGGCAATGCTCGAAGAGGTAATCGCGTGCGGGGCCGAAGCGGAACCTGGCGGGCCGATAGGGAATGACACGGGCGCCGAACGACTCGGCCAGGCGATCGGTGCCATCGGTGCTGGCGGAATCGAGAACGACGATCTCGAAGGGCCAGGGGACCTGTTGGCGACACAGGGATTGCAACACGCGATGGAAGACGGCACCGCCGTTGCGCGTAAGGATGCCGACGGAGACTCTGGCGTCGGACTGTTCGCAATCGAAGGACATGCTCCCGCTCATCATTTCCGCCATGGATTCAGCTTGCGGCACGCAGGCCATTATCGGTTTCGGTCATGTTCTCCGTAGGCTCGGCGTGCCCCACCGACCAGGTGTGGGACAGGCCGAAAATGCCGGGAATCGGAATCGCTTCGGCGACGACGAAACGCACATGCTGAAGCGTGTCATGGACATCGGTCACCGGATCGCCGAGGCGAATGTTGAACGCGTACACATTGGGTTCGAGCAGCAACGGGCCGATGCGCAGATCGATCCATCCGCTACCGGCCAGGGGGCCAAGCTCCACGTCGTCCAGGTGATTGTTGAAGACCGCGGCAGCGAAATCGTCGGCGGCCCAGATGAGCTCCACTTCCATGCGGGGCCGTTCTATGGGTTGAAGAGAAGTGTAGTGGACGCGCAAAACCATGCTCGATCCGGTGGGAAGCGTTTCGGCAACTTGAGATTGCTCGTCGAGGATCTCGGCCCGGGTGATTTTGAGGGGTTTCACGGATTTGTCGGCGGCGTTGCGGGCGGCTTCGCGTTCCCACTCGAGGCGGATCTTCTCGCCGACGGTTTGATGGTATTTCTCCAGGACTTTCTGGGTGGGGCCTTCCATGGCGACGCGGCCTTTGAAGAGCATCAGCGTGCGTTCGCAAAGGTTTCGCACCTCGTTGAGGTTGTGGCTGACGAGGATCATGGTGACGCCGGTGCGACGCATCTGCTCCATGCGGTGTTGGCAGCGGTTGCGGAACTCGGTGTCGCCGACGGAGAGGACTTCGTCCACGAGCAGGACATCGGGCTCGATGAACGCGGAGACGGCGAAGCCCAGGCGAACCGCCATGCCGGAGCTGTAGTGCTTCAGCGGGGTGTCGATGAACTCCTCGACGCCGGCGAATTCGACGATCTGGTGGAACTTGGCGGCGATTTCCTTGCGGGTCATGCCGAGAATGCTGCCGTTGAGGTAGACGTTTTCGCGGCCGGTCAGATCGGGGTGGAAGCCAGCGCCGACTTCGATGAGGGCGGAGAGGCGGCCTTGGACGGCATAGCAGCCGCGGTCGGGGCGGAGAATGCCGCTGAGGAGCTTGAGGATGGTGCTTTTGCCGGAACCGTTGGGGCCGATGATTCCCAGAGCTTCGCCGCGTTGGAGGGAGAAGGAGACGTCGTGGACGGCCCAGAATTCCTGGGGTTTGAGGCCAGTGGGATCGCGTTGCACACGCCGACGCCAGAGGCGGGAAAAGGAGGCCGCGATCAGATCGCGCAAGGCGGTGTGCTGCTCGCCACGGGCGAACTTCTTGTGGACATGATCGAAGAGGATGACCGGCTTGCTCATGTTCACACGCACTCCCTTACACATACTCCGCGAATTTGAACTCAGCATGATGGAAGACCTGGCTTCCGATCACCAGGACCGCAACGGCGATGGCAGCGCTGATCAAGAGGCCCGCGACATTCTCAATAGGATCGCCCATGAGGATGTCGCGATACGCATTGAGGATCTGGATCATGGGGTTGGCGGTGGCGATCCACTGCAGGCTGGGGTGCTGCTCGAAACGGATGGGGTAGACGACGTTGGTGGCGAAGAACCAGAGCTGCAGCACGAAGGTCATGATGTACTTGACATCGCGGTAGAAGAGGTTGGCCATCGACAGGATCAAGGCCATGCCGGCAACGAACGTCACCTGAATCAGCAGGACCGCGGGCAAAAGCAGCAGCATCCACGTGGGCTGGACATTCCCCTGCAGGGTGAAATAGACATAGAACGGCACAATCACCAGGCAGGCGATGGCGAAATCGACCAGCGAGCCGGCGACCGAAGCCAAGGGGAAGACTTCGCGGGGGAAGTAGATTTTGGTGACGAGCCGGCTGTTGCGGGTGAGGCTTTCAAGGCTGCTGGCCAAGGCGCTGGCGAGCAGCCCCCAGGCGACGACGCCGATGAGCACGAAGAGCAGATAGTCCATGCCCTTGATCTGGCTTCTGTCCACATGGACGGGGCCGAAGGTGAAGACGGCATAGAGCACGGAGGCGTTGATCAGGGGCACGAGGAAGGCCCACGAGACGCCGAGCAGCGATTGCTTGTAGCGTACGCGGATGTCTCGCCAGACAAGCATCCTCAAGAGGCCCCGATAGCGCATCATCTCGTGGATCGTTTCAGCCAACATGCGGCAATGGTCGGTCGTAAAAGATAAAGCCGAGCCCGTTCCGATGCGTTAATCCAAACGGATTTCCCTCCGCAATCGGGCAAGCGGGTCGGTCGAAAGTGTATGCGCAGGCGGCGGCGACGAGAGCGGGGGAAATCGAAGAATGGGAGATTCGCTGAAAGAGGAAGCCGGGGCCTGTGAGGAACGATTGCAAGGAGAGAGCGTCTGGCCGCCTAGCCCTGCCGGCCGCCGCTAAACGGACGGGCGGGACGATGCATTGGGGTGAATCAAGAACACCGAGCGTACGCGCGACTAGGGGAGAATGCCGAGATTTCGCAGGGAACGAGGCGGCTCGAAGGTGACGTTTTCTTCGGCAAGGGTACGTTGCTCGACGACGCCGGCAAATTCGCGTTTGAGCCGTTCTAAGAGTTGCCTCACCAGGTGTTCGGGCGCCGAAGCCCCGGCCGTGACCAGCACCGACTTTCGATCGGTCAACCAAGCGGGATCAAGCTCGGCCTGATCATCGATCAAATACGCGATCTTCCCCGCCGCTTGGGCCCGCTCGACCAAGCGACGCGAGTTGGAGCTGTTCTTGCTGCCGACCACAAGGACCACTTCCACTTCCGGGGAAAGGAACGCCACGGCGTTCTGGCGATTGGTGGTGGCGTAGCAGATGTCTTCCTTGCGGGGCCCGGCGATGTTGGGGAAGCGCTGCTTGAGCACCGAGATGATGTTTGCCGCATCGGCCAGGCTGAGCGTTGTCTGGGTGACGTAGGCAATTCGATTTTCATCGGGCACACGAAGTTTGGCGACATCCTCGGGCTTTTCCACGACGAAAATGCAGTTGGGCGCCTCCCCTACCGTTCCGACGGCCTCATCATGGTCGCGGTGGCCGATGAAGACGATGGAATAGCCTTCGCGGGCAAAGCGAAGGACTTCCAAGTGAACCTTGGTAACCAGAGGGCACGTGGCATCGACTTCGATCAAGCGCCGGGCGGCGGCCTGCTGACGGACCTCCGGCGACACGCCATGAGCGCTGTATACGAGGACGCTTCCCTCGGGGACCTCGTTGACGCCATTAACGAAGACGACGCCACGGGTGCGGAAACCTTCCACGACGTGTTTGTTGTGCACGATCTCATGGAAGACATAGACGGGCGGGCCCTTGAGTTCCAGAACCTGATCGACCGCATCGATCGCCATGTTCACGCCAGCACAAAAGCCACGAGGATTCGCCAAGAGAATTTTCACGGTTGAATCGTAGCGTGGAGGGTACGGGGGCGTCCACTGGTGGATGGGGATGGCTGGTGAACAGGGGGAGGGCAAAATCGACGGGGAAATCTCCGTTGTTGGGCTGGGACCGGTCGAGGTAGATATCGGGTCCGCAATCAGGGTGACAACGCCTAGGGGGCGGCCGGGCGGATTGGAGCGACTGGATGCGTATCGGCCTGATCTCGTATGAATATCCCCCCCAGCAGGGGCTGGGCGGGGTGGGGACCTATGTGTTCCGCTTGGCTGGGGCCCTCGGGCGAGCCGGGCATGAGGCGCATGTGATCACGGGGCCATCCGATCAGGCCCCGGTCGAACAGCCGGGGGTCACGATTCATCGCATCCCCGCGGAATTTGATCCCTGCCGTTGCAGTCGCGTGCTGCGCTGGATGTACTGGCAGTTCCTGGCCACGCCCCTGGGACGATGCAATCCGACCATCTGGCATTGGCTGAAATGGGATTTGGCGTCGCTCGATGCCATTCGCGAGATCGACGCGGCCCACCGACTGGACTTGATCGAGGCGCCGGAGCACGCGGCCAATGGTTGGATGGCGGGCTGGATTCATCGCTGGCCCATCGTCGTGCGGATGCATTGCCCATGGGAATTGTTTGTGCGGATCAACCGGCTGCCGCTCAATCCGCTCAATCGCCTGATGGCGGCGTTGGAGCGTAGAACGGTTTCGACGTATGCCGACTGCATCACCGTGCCCAGTCAGGCGATGCGTCGGGAAGCGGAGAAATCCTGGCGTCTGCGCCGGCCGCCCAGGGTCATCCCAAATTTCATGGACGTACCGACAGCCCCGGAGCCGTTGCCAGACGATTTGGGCATGCAACGGATTGTCTGCGCCGGGCGGATCGAGCCGCTGAAGAGCCAGAATACGTTGGCGCAGGCCTTTGCCCTGATCGCCAGGCGGCATCCTCGGGCGGAATTGTGGATCATCGGGCCGGATCGCTGGCCAGGCAGAATCCCCTTCCACCAAAGGCTGCAGCAGCTGGTGCCCGATCCGGCAATCCGAGCGCGGATCCACATGCCGGGGCTGATTCCCCTGCAGGCGATTGCCACCATTCTTCGAGGAGCCCGGCTGGCCGTGGCGGTCAGCACCGGGTTTGAGAGTTTCTCTTATTCGGCGCTGGAGGCGATGGCGTTTGCCCGCCCGACGATCGTCACATACACGGGTGCCCTGCCGGAGTTGATTGAGCACGAGCGGGAGGGGCTGATCGTATCGCCGGGCGATCCCTTTGAACTGGCATCGGCGATGGACCGGTACTTGGAGGATCGATCGCTCAGCGAGCGATGTGGGCTGGCGGCCCATGCCGCGGCGCGTGGCCGATACGACACGCACCAGGTCCTGCCGCAGATGCTGCAAGCATACGAGGAAGCTGCGGAATTCTACTAT
>JBLNDH010000138.1:0-2791 GCA_050261455.1 Bacillota bacterium | reverse complement strand
GATCGCGTCGAGGACTTCCGGTGGCGAGTTGGGGTCGGCGAAGATGCTATGTCCGCGAGCCTGCTCGATGCGGGATACACCGAAGATCTCGAGGCTGGCCTGGTTGGCATCGACGAGGTAGCCGTTGACGTCGTAAAGCCCGATGCCGATGGGGGATTTTTCGTAGATGCCGCGGAATCGCATCTCGCTTTGCCGCAAGGCTTCTTCGGCGCGGTTGCGATCGCTGACGTCAAGCATGGAGCCGATGATGGCCGGCCGGCCCTGGTAAAGCATCCGTGAGCCGAGCACTTCGACATCGACCCGGTGACCGTCCCTGTGGATGACGCCGAACGAGTAGGGAACGTTGGCTTGTTCCTCGCCTGAGATCCGGCGGCCGAGGCGTGCGCCGATTCTCGCTCGATCTTCCGGAACAACGATGTCGAGGGTGGGCTGGCCGCAGATATCCTGCGGGGTGTAGCCGAGCATTTCGGTGATGCGTGGATTGATGTAGACGGTACGGCCATCCTGGAGGATGTAGACGCCGACGTGCGAGTTTTCGACAAGGGCTCGGTATTTGGCTTCGGCTTCGGCGAGCTGGGTCTCGGCCTGCTTGCGGGCAGTGATGTCAGTAACGGTAACAAGCACGCCAGCGTACTGCCCCTGGTCATCCTGGATGGGCATGTATGAGATGATCGTCCAGAGATCCGTTCCCTCCTTGCGGCGAAGGCGCAGGTCGCGCCGCTGGCGCAAGCCTTGCCGGCTGCACCCGATGTCACCCATGACAAGCTGGAAGCTGTCGGCGTCCATGAAGCGATCGAGCGGATGGTTGAGCATTTCCTGAGGGGAATAGCCAAGCAGTTCCGCCATCTTGTCGTTGACAAAGGTGGTCTTTTCGTGGGCATCGAGGACCCAGACGCCTTCCTGGGCGGTTTTGACAAGCTGGCGATAGCGTTGTTCGCTGAGGCGAATGGCCTCCTGGGAAGCGAGCAAGGTGGTCAGGCGGCGGTAGATCAGAGTGTAAATGATCGTGGCCATCACCGCGAGAAAGAACCAGCCTTTGCTGATCTCCAAGAGCCACAATTGTTTTGGGGTCGCATGGGAGAAAAAATAGAGCATGACGGGAGTGGAGGCCGTCATCCACAGGCCCGCGATGACGACGTAGAGGAGCGTGAACGTAAAGGCCGAGGCCTTCGCACTCGCGCGTTTCGGCGGTTCCATTTGCTGCGCCATATTTCTGCCCATACGCCCCAGACGACTCAATCATAAGAGTCGGCAGCTAAAAGCGAAACACCTGGGAGAGGCGAGGAAGAGATCGGAAAGGGCTGCGGGCGATGGATGGGGGCACTATTCATCTTGGCTAGGGGCTGGCGGATCGCTACCATGCGGCCATGCATTGGATTTTGCACGGGAAGTTGACTGCTGCAGTGGGCGAGGCATTGCGTCGCCATGAACAACAGGTCCATGAACTGCAGGAGTTGAATCTGCCAGCGGATGCGCCCGCTGCGGAGATCCTTAAAGCGGCGCAGTCGCAGCAACGGGAGATTCTGACGGCCGATCCGGACCTGGTCAAAGCGGCGTTCGAGGAGAGAGCTGGCTTTGGCCGCACGATGGTGTATCTGCAGCTTGAAGGGGAGGACGTGGAGCAGGACGATGCGATCGATCGGTTGTTTGATCGCTACAAGCGTCTGAGTCCTCGGCGGCTGTATACGGTGACAGGCACACGGGTAAAGATCCGACAGTTGCCAGGTCATTGAAATAGATGAGAGTCGGGGAATCGATGAGTGAGAGCCGGGGCGATGCTGCGCTCTGCCGCCGGCGTGAAGGCAGTCTATAATGGAGTATTCATGTCGCTTCTAGTCACTGGTTCGATTGGCATCGATACGATCGAAACACCGTTTGGCAAGCGGGAGAATGTGTTGGGTGGATCGGCCATCTACTTCTCGTATGCCGCCTCGTTTTTCACCCCGGTTCGCCTGGTTGGAGCAGTGGGCGAGGATTGCCCGCCGGCGTTTCTGAACGTGTTTGAAGGACGCGATGTGGATACGGGTGGGTTGGAGATCCGCAAGGGGTCCAGGACATTCCGGTGGCACGGCTCGTATGTGAAGGATATGAATGCAGCCACGACCGTCAAGGTGGATTTGAACGTGCTGGCGGAAGAGGCGCCGAAGATTCCAGAGGGCTTCCGGGACAGTCGATATGTATTTTTGGCCAATACACATCCGGTGCTGCAGCAGCGGATGCTGGAGAACTTGCCCTGCTGCAAGCTGGTGGTGGCCGACACGATGAATCTGTGGATTCAGACCGAGCGGGCGGAGTTGTGCAAGTTGCTCAAGCGGATTCACGGGCTGGTGTTGAACGATGGTGAGGCCCGGCTGCTGACGGAGAAGGACAACCTGATCGCGGCGGCAAAGGATGTGCTGAAGATGGGGCCGAAATTCGTGGTGATCAAGAAGGGTGAGCATGGCTGCCTGATGTGCTCGGAGAAGGACACGTTTGTGCTGCCGGCGTTCCCGGCAGAGAAGGTGGTCGACCCGACGGGAGCCGGGGACAGCTTTGCCGGCGGGATGATGGGGTATCTGGCGACGCAGAATTCGCTGTCGCCGGCGACGATCAAGCGGGCACTGGCATTTGGAACGGTGGTGGCGAGCTATACGATTTCGGATTTCTCGCTGAGCGGGCTGCAGAAGACCAGCCGGGAGCAGATTGACGAGCGGTGGAGCGAGTTCAAGCAGGCAATGAGTTTCTAGAACGCTTGAGGAGACAAACCACGAAGGCACGGAGACACGAAGGCCACACGGGTATTCTTCGGTTT
>JBLNDH010000137.1:0-10022 GCA_050261455.1 Bacillota bacterium | reverse complement strand
CCTTGGCGAACGTCACATCGCTCTTGAACTTCAGAATCCCGCGGGCCTCGTCCAATTCGAGCCGGTCCGGGTACTGCCTGGCCAATTCGCTCAGAGCACTCTTCAATTCCGGCGACATCTGGACGACCGCCGCCGGCCGATTGAGCAGATCCTCATACTTGGCCTGCATCGACGCAAACTGGGCCTTCAGAGCAGCGTTCTCTTCAGCCAAAAGCCCGGCACGCTTGTTGGCATCGTTCTGGGCAGCCAGAACCGAATCCAGCTGGTTCTTCCACGCATCCGCTGCCGCACGAGCGGCAGCTTCAGCGGCCTCAGCCTTATTCAGCTGCTCGACCAGCGCGTCCTTTTCAAGCTTCAACGCATTGTATTTTTCCTGGGAAACACAGCCCGCGACTGCAAAGCCAAGGACTGCGAGTGCAATGAGATGCCTAGCCATTTCGTGGCCTCCTTGCCGATGGAACAAGTCAATTGTTCAGCCGGCTCCAGCCGGCAATGCTCAAGGGCGTTTTCGCCATCGGAAATGTACGCAAAAGCCCCGAAGATCCATGTCGCATTGTGCCCGACGGATCTTCTGGGCAAATAGTTTGCGCTGCATTCTAGAAAATGCAAGAGCCTGGTGGCAAAAACCGCTGTATCCGTACGCGAATGCTGCGCTATCGAGCGGTTTTTCTGCGCGCACAGCAGAGGCTCCGAGAGATCGCGGCGACCCGCGGACCTACCGTTCACCCAAATAGAAAGAGCAGAGCGGGCTGAATGGGTCCATTGCCGCCCGCTCTGCTCTTCTTCAATTGCTTCTTAACGCTCGATTTACTTGGCAAATTTCCCGGCAAAGAAACCCGTCACCGAGAAGATCACCGTCACGCCAACGGCCACCAGCAGGTATGTCAGCCCGCTCTTCTGCAGATCATCCATAATGCCCGGGCGATATCCAACCACCGCCGCCGCCAGCACAAAGGCGCCGAAGAAGAGGATAACCACGCCAGCCAGCGCCGCCCCGGCCAAGGCCGTCGCGGCCGCATCCGGCCCCTGCACATACATCGGGGCTGCCAACTGGGCCCGAGCACTCTGATCGGCCACGGCCACCGCCAGGTCCTCGCCCGCCTGCGTTTCCATCGCTGCGGTCGGCGTTACACCTCCCGATCGGCGTGCATTGGCGCCGGAGGGCGTCAGCTCATCAAAAACCGCACCCAGGCTGGTGTCATCGCTCTCACGCGTCAGGTCCAGAAGACCCGACCCAGATCCCGCACCTTCCAGCGCGATCTGATCCGGAGCCGCAGCATTCACGTCCGTCTGGGCACTGGGATCGGCACGCCGCGACTCATCCACATCCAAAACATTCCCGCTATGCGTGCCTACACGCGAATCCCCCGCCTTGCCCGGCGACGGGACATCGCCCAACGAGCCCGACAGCCCAATGTCGACGTGCGTGTCTTCCTTCGACGGAGCCGCCGCGTCAGCCTGGGAATCCACCAGGCCCAGCACGCTGCCACCCGCTCCCTGGCTACTGTCCGCCAAGGCGATCGGTGCTCCGCTGTCCGCCTCAGGAGCAAGGCTGATCACTTCCGGGCTTGAACCCAGCTCGGCCTTGAGCTGTTCCACTTGGTCGGCTTTGAACATCAGCCGCGGGCCGTCGCGGAACTCACGCAGGCGACCTTCCCGAGCCAGCTGCTTCACTTCTTCCTCGTTCTTCCCGAGGGCAGCTTTCGTCTCCTCCATCGTGTAGAACATCTTCGCCATGCTGGGGCTCCTTAGTTGTTCTTCCCCGGCAGCTCATTGGTAGCCGGAACGCTCGATCCTGCGCCACGAGTGCCCTGGTTCTGCTTATTGACCAAATCGAGAATCTCTTGCGGCGACGGCGTGGTGTTGAAATTCGCCAGCCTCGTGTCATTCGCGAAGCTGCGGGCTGCCACGAGCTTCAGCTGGCTGACACCCGGTTGAAACTGATACACGCACAGCGTGCCGCGATCGACATCCATCAAATAGCATCCCCACTGATTGCCCGCCAGTTGCGCCGGCATCACAAACAACCCCGCCCCGCCCGCGATCGGCGCCTGCCGCTGTTGGGCATAGGCCGCCGGCAGCAGCGTGGGAAAATCATTGTGGGACAGAATGGCAACGAGGTTGGCCAGCAACAGCGTCGCAATGACGTAGAGTGCAATAACGCTGGCATTGATTCGTCGAGGCTGTTCCATAAGCCGCCCGAGGTCCAAACCCTGCGAGTCTCTACACAACAACCCCCTATACTACTGGAATAACCCCGGCGTCTGCAAGGTTTGGTCAGCCCGCTTAACCAGCCAATGAAAAAAACATCGCTTGACAGCCCCTGGTGCTGCAACAAGATAATCCCAAGCTACTTGCAACGGAGACAGACATGGCAACTTACAGTGTGCTGCTGTTGACGGCGCCGCCTCCCACTCAGGCCACCGAAGCCGGTGGCGCATTTGTGAAAATCGACGGCCGTGAAGCGCTGCTCAGAAGCGTGGAACTCTTCCTTAACCGCGACAACGTCAAACAGATCCAGGTCTGCTTCCTGAACGACGAAATGGACGAGGCCAAACGCAAGTACGCCCCCCACCTGGGCTTCTCGGGCGTAAAAATGCTCACCGGCGGCCCACGTTGGATCGACCAGATCGCGGCCGCGGCCGGCAAGATCGCCGCCGAATGCACCCACGTGATCATTCACGACGCAGCCAGGCCAGCTGTTCCGTATTCCGACATCGAAGCCGTCATGGACGCCGCCGAGAAGCACGAAGCCGTGGTCCTGGCTTCCCCCTCTCGCACTGCCTTGGTCGAAGTGGACGAAGGAGGCAATGCCCTCGCCATTCACCCTGCCGCCCAGTTCATGCAGTTGCTGGCACCTCAGGCCTATAGTCGCAAAAAGTTCGAGGAAATGGCCAAGAGCAAGCAGGAACTCCATGCCTCCCAATTGCACGTGCTCAAGGGATCATCGCTGAACGTGCGTGTCGGTGGCCCCGGCGATGCAAGCCTCATCAAGGCGATGCTCAGCCTCCTCCCCAAGCCCAAGCTCAAAGGCCCCCTCAATCCCTTCGAAGAAGCCCAATGGTAGTCAAGGGAGGGCAAGGCATCTGAAAGAACTATGAAGTCAGAATGATGAACGATGAACAAAAGACCGTTCATCGTTCATCATTCCTCGTTCATCGTTTTCTTCCACCACGATTCTCTTCCACCGTTCAAAACGGAATATCCGCCTGCTGCACCTTAGGCCCGCGCGACGGATTCCTCTGATTCCCCGCCCCGCGTTCGCCCTTCTCCGACTCCGCCGCCGCTCCCTCGTACGATCCGGCACCATCCCGGCTTCCGACAAACTGGAAGTGCTCCACCACCACCGACAGCTTGCTTCGCTTACCGCCCCCCTGCTTGTCCTCCCACGTGTCGTATTTCAGACGTCCTTGGATAAACAGCGGCTTGCCCTTGCGACAGTACTGGCTGATCACCTCGGCCTGCTTGCCAAAAGCCGTGCAATCCACAAAACAAACCTCCTCCCGATCCTCCCCCTCGGCCGTGCGGTATTTACGACTGGCCGCCAGCCCAAACTCCGCCACGACCGTCTGATTCGGCAACTGTTTCAACTGCGGATCACGCGTCACATTCCCCATCAAAATCACCGTGTTGTAATTCGGCATACCAAACTCCATGAATCGAACGATGAAGTCAGAAGGATGAACGATGAACAAAGGAGGATGGATGTTCATCATTCATCGTTTCTCGTTCATCGTTCTCTTCCTCGTTCATCATTTCCCCTACGCCGCCTCAATTGACGACGGCAACCGGTTCTTCACATACTCGATGCACTTGGCAATCACGTCCGTCGGCATGTCCTCCCAGACATCCACGCCGGCCTTGGCAAACCACTTGTCGGTCGTCCCCTCCGGCAAACGCACGACGTTCAGCAGTTCTTTCATGTCCCGCACCTGCTCCGGCGTCGCCAGCTGCACCACCTGCGCTTCCTTCTCCAGCATCCCCACGTCATAGCGAGAGCGAATCGCCTGGTAGGACCACTCGAACACATCCTCATCGGGAAAACTCTCCACCCGCGTCTTGACCACCTTGGCCATGCGTTTCTTCCCCTTTTTGGTCAGCTCGACCACCAAGTCGAACCAGTAGTCCAATTGCCGCCAACCATCGAACGTGTAGCCAAGCTTGGAGAAGTTCACTCCATACTCAGTCTTGGCATGCGCCGTGATCACCACATTCATATCCAGCGCCATGATCAGGTTGGCCAGCCGCTTCATGGTCTTGTTGGCCGCCCCATAGTGCCGGCCGAAGTCCGCCCCAACCTGCATTTCACACTTGTCCAGCAGATCGTTGTACAACGGCGTGATCGGGTCGATCACCAGCGTCCGGAAATCATGCTTTTCCGTCAGCAGCGATTTGACCTCCTGGATCACCTCGTGAATGTCGGTGGTCTGGAAAACCACCGACCCCGACTGCGTAATCAGCTTGTCATAATTCTCGCTGCCTCGCTCGGCATCGATGATGTAGGAATTGGGAAACTGAATGGCCGCCGTCGTCTTCCCAACGCCGGCCGGACCGAACATGAATAGCTTCAAGCGTTTCGTGACCGCTTCGGGCTTTTTGGCTCGCAACACGACTCATCTCCATACCCGGCGTTCCGACGCTAACCACGACCACACCCCGCCGGTCCAGGCGGCCATGCCGAGGACGTTAGGTCTAAGTTAATTATAGGCCCACCCCCGCCGGGATGTTAACGGAATAAGAAAACTGATTGTTATTTCTTGGTTGATCAGCCCGCCCGTGTGCTCGCCCCGACCGCCCCACCGCCCTATACAATCCCTCGTTATGTCCGATCCGCAGCAATCCCCGCCAACGCTTGAAGAGGCTCTGTGCGAGCTGGAGCAGATCATCTCGGCCATCGAAGCAGGCCAGCTCAGCCTTGAGGAAAACCTCACCCACTACGAGCGTGGTCGCTTCCTCGTCCAGCACTGCCATCACATGCTCAACCAGGCCCAACGCCGGATCGACGAATCGGCACACGCCGACCTCACCATCGATACCCCGCCCGGCATAGAGCAAGAAAGTTGATCCATCTTCGGTTTGCCAAAACACAAAAGCTCACGGACCAGCGTCCGTGAGCTTTTGCGGTTCGTACCTGGTCGTCGGTGTCCAACCCCCCCATCAGACGCAATCCGACACGCAACTCATCTCGTTTGCGTCCGCATCGGTCGTCGTACCCTCGGCCGCCGGCACTTCACACATCATGTGCAAGCCCGACTGGCCCTGGCCATAATAATCTGGCAGTACGCCAACACGACGGAAACCATTTCGCTCGTACAGTTTCACAGCCGCCGTGTTCGCCTGCTCCACCTCAAGGTAGACACGCTTAACGCCACGACTGGCCAGCTCTGCAACCATCTTCTTCAGCAGTTTCAGGCCGATCCGTTTGCCCCGGTGAGCACTGTCCACCGCCAGGCTGTAAATCCGGCCCGACTGCCCGCGTTTGTGCTGTCTCACCAGGCTGATTCCCTCGCCCACGATCCTTCCATCCTGTTGGGCCACCAGGAACACCGCACTGGGCCGCTGCTGCAGGTACTGCAACTGCCGCTTACTCAGGTTGTACGTGCTGAAGCATCGCTGCTCCAGCACCACCGCCGCATCCAAATCCGCCTTCCCGGCAGGACGAACCACCACTTCATCCATCTCGCCCGTCTCCACCGACGCCGGGGCCTCTGCCGCCGACATCGTCTGAACCGGTGACTTGGCCGGGATGAACACCGACACACGCGGCGCCAGCCGCAGCACATACTTCTGCAGCAACTTCACCGGCCGATAGCTCAGCTTCGTCCACGCCAGCGTCTCCAGCCCCCAGTCGTCGCCCACGTTCACCAGTGGCCGATCCGACCAGCAAGTCCGGCAGAATTCGCTGAAGATGAACTGCGCCAGCCCCCGGACGCCCAGGTCCGTCTTTTCAATGATAATGCTGCTCTGCTCCGTGCCCAGCTTCTCGCCCAGCGTGAAGCCGCGCAAGGACCAGTCGCGACTACCCACGGCCTGGACGTTCGCTGCTGTCGGCTTCGTGTAGACCACCAAGCCCTTCAAACCAAGCTCCGAGGCATACTGCAGCGCCAGCTCACAGGCCAGCGTCTCCTTCTGCCGTTTGATGCCGTTGATAGCCTGGTCCGTGTTGTGGTGCGTATCCTGCAGATTCTTCCAGAACCGCAGAAGCTCGAGGCACCCCTCCCGATGCTGGTTTACCTCGTAGGGCTCCACGCGATACTCGTAGTTCCGCATGAAGCGGTTTTTCAACTGCCTTTTGCTGGCCAAATCCCCACCGGCCAGATCAATCATGCGATTCACATCATATATGTAATCCGTCCCCATCGGCTCAACGACTACCGCGGAAGGATTGAAGTGACCGAGCAGTTCGTCGCCGACGTACTCGACACGGCTGTGCCCATCCGCCTGGTGCGCGTGGTTGTAGGCATCCATCACCTCAAAGGCCTCTACCAGCGCACGGTCGGAATTGCCGTCGCCAATCGGCGGCATCAGCAGCGTCAGATCACCCGTGCCGTTGGCAAACACGCACAAGTGGCCGCGCATTTCCTTCCACAGAATTCGAAGACTATTCCCCCAAGTGAAGATTTGCGAAAAAGTGTAGTCCGATAGGGGTTGGCTTAGCGATCGAAGGTACGTCTCAAACTTGGCCTGATCAGCCAGACGCACTGGCTGCAGGCCTAAACCCTCAAGTGGGTCTTCGTCCATAAAAGTTACGGTTTCCTCCAAAATACCCGCTCGCTTCGACTGAAGCTCCGGAACCACAACCGGCCGGCAGACGCTGCGAGTCGGTCAACGCACTCCATTAGTCGTTTTGATTAGTGCCGATGCATAGGCATGTTCAAGCGGCATCACCCAACGATTGGACCGCCTGCCACGAAAAAGATCTTATCATATTGAGAAAAGTCGCAAATTCCATTTGCTGTTCTCAACAAGCCATGCACCGGCTCCCAAAACCCCGAAATGCCCATCGTATCGCTACAACTCGATTCGATATCGGCATTTCTTACGCTGCCCCCGTGCATACAACACGTGATAGCGGGGAACGTCCACGATATCCACCAACACCCCGCCTAGCAATTCGCACGTCCGGCGGGACGCCATGTTCTCCGGGTCGGTCGTAATCCACAGCGGCCGAAGCCCGTGATGCTTCGCCAGTCCAAACAACAGCCGACACGACCTCGCCGCGTAATGATGACCTCGTGCCGGCGGATACACATGGTATCCGATGTGCCCATAGTACAGTTCCAAGTCCGGCGTATGCCCGATCCGCAGCGAAATACTCCCCGCGATTGGAACCGCCGGCGAATACTCTGGCTTCAAGTGCATCCAAAAGTGGTAGTTTGGCGACCTGCCACTCGCCGCATCCCCTGGCTCTCGACCACCGGGCGCCGACGCCACGAACCGCTCCAGTTCCCGACGCCCCGTACTGACGTATCTCGCATCAACCGCCGCGGTCAATGGGTGCCGGCACGCTTCCAACACCCCTTCAATCCACCGCCGCTCCGGGGCCACCAGTTCCAGCTCCCCATCCACCAGCAATCCGGCATCTATAAAGTGAAAGCCGGCGGCGTCATCTTCTGAAGCCGAGCCGGCTGCATCACGTGTTATGTTGGTCATAGGCACCGTTCACCCGCCATCAGGCGGCAAGGCGCTGGCGTTTCCCGCAACCCATGCAGACCTTCACACGGGTGCTGCCTCCGCCCATCAATACGTTGGCGGGGCTGAGAACAGGCCGCCAAAGACCTCGCCTGCTCTCATCCATAACACGAGCAATCCCAATACCACAACTACCGTCGCCACTGCCGTTAATACCGTATAAATATCCGGCATCGGCTTGACCACCACCGGTTCAGCTACTGCGGGAGCTCGGCTCATTGTCTCTGGCTCCTTTCGTTCCCCAGGCACGCTTTACAAACCTGCACTTCCGGAATCGTCTTCAAGACCTCTTCATATCAGGCCTTGAAGCCCCTTCTTACAGCTGCGAAAGGACCTGATAGTCCGGCTTCACTTCCTGAATCCGCGGGCCTTCCAACCGGCCGAACGCCTCATTGGGATCAACCGTTTCAACCGTCAACTTGCCCAGGAATTCGTTCGTGAACTGATTGACCACGTTGAACTGCATCCCCTTCTCAACCTTGTCCACACTCCCCAGCGTGATCGTGGCGTATGTCACGCCATCGCTCGACTTGATCGAACGAATCACGCCCTTCAGATTCGGCGCCGCAACCTTCCGGGCCACGCCATTCTCCATCGGGATGTTGTTCTGCGCCAGAAGATTCCGCGCCTGCGTGTTGTCCTTCTTCAGCTGGATGTTCTGTTCAGCCAGCCAGCGGCGTTCACGCTCGGCCTCGTCCAGCCGCTTCTGGTAGTCCGTATTCGCACCAGTCAGCTCGGCATTCGCCAGACGAATCTTGTCATTCTCCGCGATGATCGAATCATACCGCTTCTGCAGATCGCCCAGGTTCTGTTGAGCCAGCTTGTGGGCACTGGTCAGATCGGTCACCGCCGCCTCCAGCACCGAAATACGAGCCGTCAGCCGATTGTTCTCAACATCCTTCTTTCCCATCTCATCGCTGACCTTCGCAAGCTCGCCCTGCAGTTGGCTGGCCAACTTGGCGGCATCTTTCGCCTTTTGGTCGGCGTCCGCCTTGGCAGCCGTCACTTCCTTGCCCGCCTCCGTCTTGTCTCGCTCCAAGCCAACGATCTTGGCATCCGCACTCACCATCGCCTGACGGTAATTATCCGTCTGGTTCACGAAGACCACCACGGCGGCAGTCAACAGAAGGGAACAAATCACCAGAAGGACGACAAACAATTTAGTCAGAGGGCTCAAGTGTAGCTCCTTGGACGGGGTGTCCGGCAATGGTGTGTTTCCCTTGCCATTCCTTTACTCGCGAGTGCTCTCGCCAGCCGGGAACCCGGTCGCCTCGGGAAGGGGTCCTCGCCGCGAATCCCTGCGTCACCGGCATTTGGGCAATCGGCGCAAGTGCCCACCCGGTTAGCCTCGTAATGTACATCCCGCCCTAGGCATGTCAAGTTCAGTCCGCTTCCATATCAATCTCCCCTTGGCTTATCAGCCCGACCGATAATTCCACTGCCCAATGCCACGCCCCCTGCCGTCCCCCGGGCCTTCAACGCCCCGCTACTACGCTGATATCAGAATCAGCGACAATCGGGATTCTTTCAGCGGTTTTCGCCCACTTCTGGGCCCCGCGTGAACGTTGCATGGGCATCCCGCCCCGTAGAATCCCGCACACTTGTCTTCTACTCAGGAGCACTGGTCATGCGACAACTGGCACTGGCATCCGTCATCTGTCTCACCCTGGGCACTCTCTTCGCTTACGCTCAGGAGAAAACCGAGGGCAAAGTGACCGACGAATTCCGCAACGAGTACATTAAGAACTTCCACCGCACCGGCCTGAACACCACCGCCGGCGATGCCATGTTCCTCCGCATCCTCGTCGAAACCTCCAAGGCCAAACGCGGCATCGAGGTCGGTTCAGCCACCGGCTTCGGCGCCATCAACATGGGTATCGCCTTCGAACGCAACGGCGGCCAGCTCTTCACCCTCGACATCGACCCCGAAATGATCAAGGCCACCCGCGGCCACATCGCCAAGATGGGCCTCGAGAAAACCGTCACCGCCATCGAAGGCGACGCCCTCAAGACCCTCGCCCAACTCGACGGCGAGTTCGACTTCATCTTCATCGACGCCCTCAAACGCGATTATCTGAAGTATCTCAAGACCATCGAACCCAAGCTCAAGCCCAACGCCCTCATCGTCGCCGACAACGTCATCCAAAGCGCCCGGGAAATGAAGGACTTCCTCGATTACGTCCAGAACAACCCCAAAAACTTCGACACTGTCATCATCCGCTCCTCCATGGACAAGAACGACGGCATGAGCGTCTCCTACAAGCTCAAGTAACCCCGTCCAACAATCTTCGCCCGCCACGCTCAGTCGCTTACAACGCCCAGGGATGGCC
>JBLNDH010000136.1:0-8054 GCA_050261455.1 Bacillota bacterium | reverse complement strand
GTCGATCGATGCAAAAGAGAGCCTCGAAGCGTTGGTTGCGAAGCTGGTAGAGGAAAAATAAGCATCGGCTGACTGATCTCACCAATGGCTTGCGCACGACAAGGGCCCACGGCAAAACCGTGGGCCCTTGTCATGCGCGTGCCCATTGAGATCCACGCATCGGGAGGGCGAGGCTCCGGGATGGGGAGGTGGTCTCCCAATCGGGAAGGAGATCCGGGTCGTCGCTACGCTCCGACCCCGGCGTGGAGATTACGCAGCGGCTTCTATCCGGTTAATCGTGGCTCGCCCTTCCTCGGGCCTTTTACTGAGGAACATTATGCATCATTGGTGTAAATGCAGTTCTTTCGCCCCGTTGGGGCTGGAGCGGCGGGTTCACGTGCATAATGTTCTGAGGTGAAGGGGCTGCATAGGGCGAGTGGAAGTAGTTGGCCCAGACTTTACATGCAGGTCGCTCGGCCCCTTTCTCATCGACCAGGCCGCAGTCTCGCCAGACCATAAACGCCTCGGGCGCGGTGGCCTTGATCTTCTCCCAAAGGGCGTCGTAGTCGCGATAGAGAAATGAGATGACAAAGGCCGTCTTATGGCTTGCGGCGAATGCGAGCATCTTTTCGTGAAAGTCGGCCTGCATGGCGGGGCTGCCATCGATGGTCCATTTGAGGCTCGGCAGCGTCAGCTTCTCGGCCAGTTGCCCCATCTCGGCGACGGCGTAGGGTTTGTTGTAGGGACCGAATTGCTCGGCGAGCCAGGCGAGGGATTTGTCGACTTGGCCGGACAATCCACCCATGAAGGGGTAAAAGCTGATCGCTACCAAGTCGTTGTGCTCCATGAGGCCCTTGAAGGCTGCGAGCATCTGCTCGCGGTCACGCCAGCCGGGGTTGAGCATGTTGTGGACGGTGAACGAGGCGCAGATGGGGAGGTTGGGATGCTCTTTCTTGATCTCCGCGTAGATGAATCGGTGCAATGAGGCGTAACTGGCCCAGCTCTGGGGAGAGTGGTGGTAAAGCTCGTTGACCTCGATACCAATGGCCAGGTATTCGGGCTTGAAGTACTCGATGGCCCGGCGGCAGTATTGAAGATAGGCCTTGCGGACGATGGGATCATCGAAGGTCTTGCCGCGGAAGTCGGGTGGGAGGGGCTCTCCTTCGCTGGCTCCGCGCGAGGTGGCCAGGGCTTTTCTGCCGCCATCGATGGGCGTGATGGCCAGGTAGACTTTGGCCCCGGGCGGGATCGCGGCGGCTTTATCCTTCCAGTCCTGCATCATCTTGGGATGGAAGGGTTTGTCGGCCAGGGCCTCGGCCCAGGGGACCCCTTCCAGATGAATGGCGATGATGTCGGCATGGGCGGCGAGAAACGTCCGCATCTGCTGCACGGCTTCCAGTGTCATGTCATGGGGAAAGGGGGTGAAGCCCATGCGAAAAGCACGCGATACGGGAGGCTGGGCCCGGGAGACTATTGGCAACATGCAGACGATGACCAGCATCGCACAGAAGTGCGCCTTGGCGAGGCGATCGTGTTTCATTCGCATCCTCCGAAGTGATATGAGCAGGATTGGATCATAGCGGATCGCACTCGGTACCAAAAGAAAACCCAGGGAACTTGTTCCCTGGGTATTGAGCTGGTCGAACTAGAACAATATCAAGCGAGCCAATGGCTCAGCGATTCCTTCTCGACGCGGCTTCCTGCTTGGCGGTGTCTTTCAGGCTGGTCTGGGCCTGGGTCACCTGTTCTTCGGCGGTCTTGACGGCAGCGCGGGCCGTTTCGAGGTCGGGGTTGGCTTTCACCGACTCGAGAAACTGCTTCTCCAGCCCGTCGAGAGTGTCGGTGGCTTCGGCAAGGCGTTTCTTGGCGTCGGAGGCCTTGGGATCCGCCGCAATCGCGTCATTCTCCAACTTGGTCACGGCGGCTGCGGTGGCCATGGCATTGTTCAAGGCATCAACCATCTTGTCCGGTGGGGCTTCCTGTTCGCGGAGCTGGACCCGGGTGGCCTCGGCCTTGGTCTTCTCGGCTACGGCTTTCTGATATTCGGGCTTGCTCTTGAGATTCTCCAAGACGGCCTTGCGGCAAGCTTCGAGCTCCTGCTGCGCCTGCTTCTGGTCGGCCTGGGCCTTGGTCCATTCATCGCCTTTGCGGAACTCGGCCCGGAGTTTCCCGACGGCCTTGTCCAATTCGGCTTTGGCCTTCTTCAACTCCGTCTGCGCTTCCGTCAGACGTTTGCGGGCGGCCTTCAGGGGCGTGTCGGCGGTCTGGGCCAGCGCGGCCGATGAACAAAGGATCGCTGTGATAACGAAGGTGGTCCAAAAACCTCGCATGGTCATGGATAGTCTCCTCTTTACAGAAATATACGCGTCTGTCCGCCTGTTGTTAAGCGCGAGCGCAAGTCCTCTTTGCCGGCCATCACAAGAAGTCCAGCGACCCCGGAGCTAACCCGGAGTCCAACGATTTGAATACGTCGCTTTCTTACTCTTTGTAATTACTTTGCGCGTGCCATCCGCCGACTAATGCGGCAGGAGTCTTCTCATCTTCCGCCGCGAAGGGGCTTGAGCTGCCAAGGCTGGATTGGCTTGTTAGCTTCGAAAGCACGATGGATTCAGGGTTTATGTCGATGTGAAAAACGTACGGAAAATCCGGGAATTACAGTTGATCGAATCGAGGATGGCGCGCTATAGATAATGAAGTCGTTGGGCGCGAAAGTGCCCGGCGAAACTGGAAAAGGCTCCTGGATACGGAGTCCGATTCCTGAGTAAGCCGTGCGAAAAAAGAACAACGGGCACGGCAGGGATCGGCGGCCAGCGACGAGGCCACCCGAAACTAATGGGTTGAAAAGCCCAAGGCAATCCGGGTTAACGTCGCCGCAGGTGATGCATCGGACCGCGAGGAGAAAGTCCTCCCCTCAACGGTGCATCGAACCCAAAATGATCGAGTCGATGAGAGATCATCGATGAGAATCATTGGATCCTAGGAATACGGGTTCGGGAAAGCGAAATCCCACGGCCGTCCAGCCGGCAAGTCGCTAAGCTGCCCTATTGGGCAAGCGATCGCGGCAACAGAGTCGCGATCAACCGTCTGTGTGAGCGTCAGCGAAATTCTCCCTGACCTCATGCCGATATGACCGAGGCGATGCCAGGCCGGGAGCAGGTTGTCAGAGAATCGGTCCGAGACAGAGGTAGGCCCACGCGGCGACTTTCGCGATGTCGCTACGTGGGCCTTCTGGTTTTATAGGCAGGGGTCAGAAGGGAAGAGATGCCTTATTCTCTGAGGCTGAGCTTCCGCGTTAGAGAGGTAGACATGCGCCGTATTTCGGCGGCCGATTGGATAGCGGGCGTCAGATCTGACGATTGCAGGTAGCTTAGTTCGACTGCCAGCAAGAGTTGGCTCTCAACCTCAGCCAGGGATCCGCGTGCAATGGAGAGATAGCTGAGGAACTCGCGGCCTTGTCGAGCATGTCCTTCAGCGATGTTCGATGAGACGGAAACCGCCGCCCTGCGCAGCTGGAGCACTAACCCAAATCGTTCGCCGGGCGGGAATCTCTTGGTTAATCTGTAGACCTCTTTGCCTAAGGCAATCGCCTTCTGCTACACAACCAAGTCTTTGAAATCGCGAATGACTTCCGCCATCGCTGACCCCTGACCCCTGCTGTATCAGGCGGCGACTTTTTCCAGTTCCAGTTCCGATTCGAACTCCGGTTCCGACTTACGCCGGCCAAGCTTGGCTTGCAGGCGGGTCAGGATGGCGCTGTGCATCTGGCTGACGCGCGACTCGGAGAGATCCAGCGTCGCGCCGATTTCTTTCATCGTCATCCCTTCGAAATAGTAGAGCATGATGATGAGTTGCTCGGCTCGCGACAGGTCTCCCGTGATCAGTCGTTTCAGGTCTTCCCGCTCGATGTCCCGCTCCCGCTCAATCGCCTGGCGATCCTCCAAGATCTCTTCATCATAGTCCGTATCGTCATTGACGAACCGCCGGCCTGCGAGGGACATCACACGCACAACCCGGCCATCGCGAGTGATCTTGCCCAACTCGCCCATGGAGACATTCAAATAGTGAGCCAGCTCATCATGGGTCGGCTCACGCCCCAACTCGAGCTTCAGCTCTTGGGCTGCGTTGGTCAGCTTGTGCGCCCGCAACCGCGCGAGCCGGGGCACCCAGTCCCACGAACGGAGTTCATCGAGAATCGCACCGCGAATGCGGCTGGCGCAATAGGTCTCAAACTTCACCTTCCGCCCGAGGTCGAACGCGGCAATCGCATACATCAACCCGAATGTGCCGGCCGATACCAGGTCGTCCACCTCGACTTCCTTGGGAAGCTTGGTGTGGATTCGCAACGCCACCCGCTTGACCAAATGCAGGTAGTGCTCCATCAGCAGGTTTCGCAATCGTTCCGATCGCGTGCGTGCATACTCCGTCCACACTTTGCTGATGTCGCACTTGGCATCCACCATGGCAATACCTCCTGAGCCCTGTTGTCCACTTTCGCCGAACACCCGGACATGGCCGTACCGGGGAGTACGTACTACTCCCCATGCCGACTTGATATCGACGACTTTTCCATTGTCCTTAAGAAACTGGGTAAAATGGGAAGGGTGGCGAATCCTTGGCGATGGGCTGAGATCATTCGACCGCGCATGGCGAGCCGCCGCTCGACAGGTATCGAATGGCGATGCATGCACCAGTTTCCCTGTGGCTATCGGACGGTGTTGCCAGGGCAAGTAATCCTCGCCGCTTTAGATCCAAAAAAGAACCGCAGAAGGAATTGCTCCCTTCTGCGGTTGATTACTTATCAGGACTATCTGCGGATCAATGGCCTGTCGAGGTTCCCACGGCCTCGGCTTCCTTGGCGGCCTCGGCCTCCTTGCTGTCATCCTTGAACAGCACGAAGCACAACACCACGACCACGGTTGCCATGATGCACGGAACGATCCAGAACTGCTGATAGGTCTTGAGCAGTTCCGCCCCGGTTCCCTTGATCATGTTCGCGCCCAGCTTGGCGGCAATCTGCGCACCGATAAACATGCCCAGCCCCTGCGTGACCAGCACCAGGAGGCCTTGGGCCTGGCCGCGGACCTGCTTCTTCGCGGCGATCTTGTCGGTGTAAATGAACCCGGTCACGAAGAAGAAATCGTAGCAGATGCCGTGCAGCAGAATGCCCACGACGATCATCCACGCAGCCCCGGTAGCTGCCCCCATGGCGAAAAGCCCATATCGCACCACCCACGCGATCATGCCCATCAGCAACATCCATTTCACACCCAGGAAACGGAAGAACAATGGCATCACGATCATGAAGAAGATCTCGACGCCCTGGCCAAAGGACATGACGAAACCCGGATCCTTGAATCCCGCTGCCTGCACGAACGACTGGGCATAGGCGAAGTATGCCGCCAGCGGAATGCAGGTCAAGAGCGAGCTGAGGATGAAGATGGCGAAGGAGGGGCTCTTCATCAAGGCCAGTGCGTCCAGGCCGAGGATATCCCGCACCGATGCCTTCTTGCCCGCCGCCGGAGGAGGCGTGTGCGGCAGGAAGAAGCTGAAGACGCCCAATGCCACACCCGCTGCCGCGGTGACGTAATACTGGATGACGCTGTTATCCCCATGCAGCCACTTGCTGACGACGTATCCGCTGGAAGCGATCCAGCCCAGCGTCCCAAAGACGCGGATCAGCGGAAACTGCTTCTCCTGGTCGGTCAGGCTATAAAACGCCACCGTGTTGGTCAGCCCCAGCGTCGGAGCGTAGCAGAGGGTATGGGCAATCAACAAGGCGACGAATGCCCATCTCAGGTCCCCTGTCCCGTTGTCCATCTGCGCCACCTTGCCCAGGGCCAACGCTGCCACCCCGCCCAGGAGGCTCATCACCGCCAATACCTTCTCGCTGGCGAAGAAACGATCTGCGACCATCCCCAGGAAGAACGGTGAGATGATGGCTGCGATCGGCATGGCCGAGTACACCCACGCACGCACGCTGTTCAGATTGTGCGTGTCCATGAAGGTCCCGGTGGTCACAAACCATGAGCCCCAGATGAAAAACTCCAGGAACATCATGATGCTCAGCCGCACAAACACGGATTGTTTCATGGTTGCCTCGCTCCTGACATTGAAATCGTTCGCTGACCGATGCGCAAGCCCGCTGCTTGGATTACCACGCCAGAAAGGATTCGTTTCCGTGGCTCCGCGGCAGCCGCCTTTTGTCGCTTGTTCTCTGCCGCTTAAGGCTGCGGAGGACAAAGAACGAAGAACAAAGGACAAGCCCCTAGACTACCTTCCCGCTCGCATGGCCGCAAATCTGCCGCTCCGCTGTCAGTGGCGGGATTGTATAATGATCGTGCCTGTCGGAATCCTGTCATCTTTTGGATAAGGAGATCTGCCATGGCGTTAACCGTGACCAAAGAAGATGTGTGGGCGGCTCACATTGAAGACCAGCCCGGTGGTCTGGCCGGTGTGCTTGAGATGCTCAGCGAAGCGGGCGCCGATCTGCAATGCGTCATTGCCCGACGCCAGCCGGAGAAGCCCGGCACGGGCGTGGTCTATCTCACGCCCATCAAGGGGAGAAAACAGACCAATGCCGCCCAGGATGTCGGGGTGAAATCGGCTCGGAACATCCCCACCCTTCGCGTCGAGGGGCCCGATAAACCCGGTGTCGGGGCTCGCATGATGCGTGCGATCGCGGAAGCGGGAATCAATGTCCACGGCGTTTCAGCGGTGGCTCTGGGCAACAAGTTCGCCGCCTACATCGGCTTTGATAGCAGCGACGATGCCAACAAAGCCGCCAAGGTGATCAAGGCACTGGACCAACCGGCCCGGGCTGTCAAACGCAAGCCCGCCCGAGCAGGGGCGCGGTGATGGACGGATGAGTTATTGCGAAACGGGTAGTCAGGGAAGGCAATTCTTAATGCCCACGGATTGACGTTTCACGGCGATCCGATGCAAAACCGTTTCCCCTCTGGACGCCTGAATGTAAGTCCGTGGGCTTTTGTCCGCGCGGCCACGATGGCCCTGTGCACTGAATGCTTGTCGCTATGCTACGCCCTGGCACTCTTTCAGGCGGCCGAGCAAATCATTCACGAGCCGGAGTCGCTGCTTCAGGTCCGCGTGGGCATCCAAGCTCGCCGAACTGCGACGAACCTCCGGATATAGCTCTCGACGTTCGCTCTCCAATAACTGCAGCACCAGTTCGTGCTCCACTTCGTTCAGTTGAGGTTGATAAACCATGGCGACCTCCGGGCGAGGGAATCGTGGGCATCGCTGGAGTACCTATATGCTTCCCTGCCTGCTCTAGAGCAATGCAAAGCGCGTGCTATTCACACACGGAATTGCAGGCCATGATGGGACAGTGATAGATGTGCCTGCTTGTCAGTTCTGCAGATCGAGGATTCCCAGTTTCCAAGGGATCTGCCCGTAGTCCTTACCGGCCTTGGCTTTGTCGCTGACGCCTTGGAAGAGAAGCCGAAGATGGTGCGGATCGACCTCGAGCTTCTCGTCGTAGCCGCTGCGAAGCAGCTCACCATGGCTGATCGAATCCGTCCACGGGGAGCCGGGTTGTTTTACATTCGCCCGGCTGGCAAAGGGCTTCTTTCGTGTCGCTGCCAGCTCCCGCCACTCGCCACCCAGTGATTCCGCCAGGTACGCTTTGTAATACCGCCGGCCGCTGTCCTGGGCCTCGACCAGCGTCAGGTATTGCTCCACCCCTTTGAGCTTGTATGTGTGGCTGGCTTCGAAGATATCTCCCTGGAGACACAAAGTTGGTTCGTTCCAGCCATGAGGGAAGTCCGCGAGCTTGGTCTCGGCCCGCCACATCCTGCCATCCAGCGAAGTGAAGAACAGGTACGCCTTGGCGTCGTCGCAGATGACCCAGAAATCGATCCATCGTCCGTTCTGGGGCTTGGGGACCTTCATGAAGGCCGTCTTCGACCATGAATCCGGGTTTGCCACATTCTCGCTGGTGGAATAGGCCGGCCCGAAATACTCCGGGGTCTGCGACTTGTCCACCGCCTGGTAGATCAGATACCACTTCTTCTGCGGCTGGAAGTAGAAGACCTGGGGAGCACAGTAATACCCCTCGG
>JBLNDH010000135.1:0-9203 GCA_050261455.1 Bacillota bacterium | reverse complement strand
GAAAGTTTTCGAAGCCTACGCACAGAATCGAACCCCCGGCGCCTATCGCATCTTCTGGTGCTACGGCCCCGGCCGCCGCCATATCACCATCCTCGCCATCACGCCCCATCCCTAAACAAACCCTCCGAACACCGAAAGTGCTCGACTGCATCCAAGCCCAGGGATTTATCCCTGGGACCCCTCCGTGTTACCACTTTCGCTTTTGCTCGGACTTATTCAGCTGCAAGCTACACTCACCCAGAACATCTGCCCAAAACGCGGAAACTCCGCCCCCCCACCGGCTCATAACACCATCACGAAACGTCGCCTCACCCGCTCGAACGCCCACGGCGCTGCCGTGGGGAACTCAAAGTCCTCAAACCCCCGCTGAAGGACCAAGAACCTCTTCGTCATTGGGACATTGGTCATTCCGCGATCATTGATTCGGAGTTCGACCTTCGAATTTCGCCATTTCCGCCAACGAGTCCACCGGCACCCCGTCTCAATCTCTCAGTAGATGCTCCCCAAGCTATCGATCCCTCTCTCCCTTCGCGTTATGATCTGCGCGTCGGAGAGTCTGATGGATCTGATCCTTTGCCCCGGGTGCCGCCGCGCTATCGCCGCCGACTTTTACGCCTGCCCGACGTGCGGCCATGATCTCCAGAGCACGCCTCGAAAGGTCCTAACGATCGACTTTTGCGTGCTCCTTGCCCTGGCCGGCATCGGTATCATTTTAGTTTCCATTCCGCATCTGTGAGTCATGGAGTGGCCTATGCATGCAATGCCATTATTGCTCGTGATCCTTTGTTTGATGGCCGTCGCCTATCGATATTACAGCGCCTTCCTGGCTGCTAAGGTGGCCGTCCTCGACGATGCCAACATCACCCCAGCCAGCCGCATCCATGATGGGCAGAATTATCATCCCACCAACAAGTGGGTCCTCTTCGGCCATCACTTCGCCGCCATCTCCGGCGCCGGCCCGCTGATCGGGCCCGTCCTGGCCGCTCAGTTCGGGTACATGCCCGGCCTGCTCTGGATCGTCATCGGCGTCTGCTTGGCCGGTGCGGTGCAGGATTTCCTGACCTTGGCCGCTTCCATCCGTCGCAATGGCAAGAGTCTGGCCCAGATCGCCTATTCCGACATCGGTCGTGTCGCCGGCATCGCCGCCACCGCCGCCATCCTCTTTATCATCGTGATTGCCCTCGCCGGCCTCGGCAAAGTCGTTGTCAAAGCCCTCGGCGGCGAAAGCGTCGCCTACCCCAAAGACAGCATGCTCATCTTCCCCGGCAACACTGTTAAGCCTTGGGGCGATACTACCCTCCTCACGCGCGCCGCCCTGCCGCCGCGCGATGCCCATGGCATTTACATCATTCCCGCCGGCACCAAGCTCGTCTGGAACAATGCCCAGTCGGTAATGACTTTCACCGACTCCTTCCAGCTCAAGACGCCCGTGCCTTTCAAGGACGATCCCTACGAAGCGACCGTCTCCATTCCAGCCGGTTCGGTTCGCCTGGTGCCGGGTTCCGCCTGGGGCACCTTTACCATCGCCGCCACAGTCCCCATTGCGCTGTTCGTCGGCCTGTACATGTACAAGATCCGCAAGGGTAGAGTCGTTGAAGCCTCGCTCATCGGCGGTGCCTTAACCCTTCTCGCCACCTTCATCGGCGGCTGGGTTGCCCAGCATCCGATCGGCCAGTATTTCAACCTCACCGACAAGCAGGTCACCCTCGCCATGGCCGCCTATGGCTTCATCGCCTCGGTCCTCCCCGTCTGGGTCCTGCTCTGCCCGCGCGACTACCTCTCCAGCTTCCTGAAGATCGGCACCATCGCGCTATTGGTCTTCGGCACCCTCTTTGCCAATCCCAAGCTCGAAGCCCCCAGTTTCAACCCCATCTTCTTCACCAGCGGCCCCACCGTCTCCGGCCCGATCTTCCCCTTCCTCTTCATCACCATCATGTGCGGCGCCATCTCCGGCTTCCATGCCCTGGTCTCCTCCGGTACCACGCCCAAGATGATCAAAAAGGAAACCGATGCCCGCCCCATCGGCTATGGCGCCATGCTCATCGAAGGCCTCGTCGGCGTCGTCGCCATGATCGCCGCCGCCACCCTTCCCGTCCAAGATTACTACGCGATGAACACCGATCTGGCCAAAGTCCCCGTGTTCCAGGACAAGATCCTCCAGGTTGCCGGCGGCGGCGGCATCGAACACCTCAACGCCGAGACCATGAGCGACAACTTGCCCCGTTACGAGCGTCTCACCCAGGAATCCCTTCGCGGCCGAACCGGTGGAGCCGTCACCCTCGCCGTCGGCATGGCCCATATCTTCGATCAGGCCGCCGCTCGTGTCCTCTCCTCCAGCCAGGATTTCCTCGAGAAGATGTGGAAGTACTGGTATCACTTCGCCATCATGTTCGAGGCGCTGTTCATCCTCACCACCATCGACACCGGCACCCGCATCGGACGCTTCCTCCTCCAGGAGGCCGCCGGCAGCCTCCATCCCAAGCTCGGCGAAACCAGCTGGTGGCCCAGCGCCATCGCCAGCACTGCCATCATGGTGATGTCCTGGTCCTACTTCATGCAATCAGACAATTTCGCTGCTGTCTGGGCCATGTTCGGCGTCGCCAACCAGATGCTCGCTGTCATCGCGCTGACAATCATCTCCGCGTATCTGGTCACCGAAGGCCGTTCCCGCTACCTGGCCGTCACGATCATCCCCATGATCATCGTCATGACCACCACCAGCACCGCCGCCCTCGAATTGCTCACCACCAACGTCAACACCCTGGCTGCCCAGTTCGCCGCCTCCCCCGCCGCCCGCAGCCGCGTTGTCATTTTCAACAACTGCCTGCAAGCCAGCCTGATCGTCGCCATGCTCCTCTGCACCATCACCGTGATTGCCGCCGCCGGCGTCAAGATCTACGCCGCCACCGTCGCCCCCCCCAAACTCGCCTATGCGCAAGTCCCCGCCAACAAGCCTTGACCCATCGCATCTCAACCTTCGAGCCGGGTTCGCCGCAGACCGACAACCCGGCTCTTCTTGTCTCCACACTCAGCACTCAGCACCCGGCACCCAGCACTTTCTCCTTCGTGCCCTGCACATCCGTTCCATCCTCGTCCCTTCCCATTACAATACCGCACCATGAAATCCCACGAGATCATCCGCCAAGCCGTAGAGGAGCCGGGCGTCAAAGCCGTCGCCGCCGCCCTCAAAGTCTCCCCTGCCCTGGTCTATAAATGGTGCGAGCCGCCCGCCGACAACGGCGATCCCGACCAGAGCGGCGCCAAAAACCCCCTCGACCGCGTCAGTGAGATGTACACGCTCACCAAGGACATCCGCCTCATCCGTTGGCTCTGCAACCAGGCCGGCGGCTTCTTCGTCTCCAATCCCTCGCTCGACCCTCACCACCCGCTCGATCAGTCGATCTTCGCCGAGACGCGTGACATGGTCCGCGAATTCAGCGAACTGCTCGATGCCGTGACCACGTCCGTCTCCAACGATTCCATCATCGACCTTGATGAGGCCGACATCATCCGCCAGAAATGGGAAGACCTGAAAGCCTGCGTCGAACGATTCACCGTCGGCTGCGAAAAGGGCTATTACCACATCAAGAAAAAGACTCCGTAATGGCGCCCCACATCCTGCTTTCTAAAGCCCACGGCGCTGCCGTGGGGTTCATCTGTATTCACAAACCTCCATCACCTCCCCACCCCCACCGTTTGACGTTCCCCCGCCGCCCGCCTACAACACTGGCCCTATGAGTAACCTGACGTACCAGTCCGCCGGCGTCAACTACGATACCCTCGATGCCTTCAAACGTGCCTGCCAGCGTGCCGCCGCAACCACAAGCAGCGCCTTGGCGTTGCACCAGATGTCCGAGCCGCCCGCCGTCCGGGGCGAATCCGCTTATCTCGTGGAAACCCCCACTGAGTACCTGGCCCATGTCGAGGAAGGGCTCGGCACCAAGAACCTGGTCGCCGATGCCATGCTCAAACTCACTGGCCAATCCTTCTACCGCAACGTCGCCATCGATACCGTCGCCACCATCGTCAACGACTTGATCACCTGCGGCGCACTGCCCATCTCCGTCGCCATGCACGCCGCCGTCGGCGATGGCAACTGGTTCTCCCACCCCCAGCGCACCCAGGACCTGGCCGATGGCTTCGCCGAGGGCTGCCGCCTCGCCAACGCCGTCTGGGGTGGCGGTGAAACGCCCGCCCTCAAGGGCATCGTCAACCCCGACGCCATTGTCCTGGCCGGCTCGGCCATGGGCCGCATCTTCCCCAAGTCCAACCGTATCACCGGCCAAGTCCGCGATGACGATGCCATCATTCTCCTGGCCTCCTCCGGCGTACAAACCAACGGCCTCACCCTCTGCCGCACCCTCGCCGATCGTCTGCCCCAAGGCTATCTCACCCCCATCGCCGATGGTCGACCGTACGGCGCCGCCCTCCTCGATCCCTCGGTCATCTACGTCCGCTTCATCGCCGCCTGCCAGCAAGCCAATATTCCCCTCCACTATGTATCGCACATCACCGGCCACGGCTGGCGGAAGCTCATGCGTCTCGAAGAGCCCTTCGTCTACCGCATGCACACGCTTCCCAAGCCGCTCCCCATCTTCGATTTCATCATGCAAGCCGGCCCCGTCGATCTCCGCGAAGCCTACGCCACCTTCAACATGGGTGCCGGCTTCGCTGCCTATGTCGATCCCGCCGACGCCCCCCGTTGTCTGGAAATCGCCACGCGTCTAGGCTACGCCCCCACCCTGGCCGGCTCCGTCCACAAAGAAGGCTCGCGTAAAGCGGTGGAGATCCAACCCCTCAACCTCACCTTCGACGCCGACACATTGAACCTGCGTTAATAGCCCAGGAATCCTCGTCCGCCAGTCGAGCCGGGCCCTCCCCGGCGCGACTTCTCGTATCCATTATCCTCCCCTGTGCCATCAACGCCCACGGACTTGACGTCCACAGTTTTCCCCAACCATACAAAAAGCCCACGGCAATGCCGTGGGCTTCTTTAGTTCCATCCTCCTGAACGATCCGCTAATCCCGTGGCGACGCCACCGGCTGCGGTGTAGCAGCTGGTGCGGCGGGTGCCTGCATCGCCGGCGGCTCCGATGACGGCAGCTTCGGCGTAGGCAACGCCCCCAGGCCCTGCAAAGCGCCGATCACATCCTTATCGTTCGAATCCAACCGGTACGCCAAGCCCAACTGAACCCGGGCCTCGCTGTTCTGATGCAGCGTCTCGTACAGGTACATCCCGTATTCCTTGCGAATCACAAAATCATTCGGCGACCAATGCGTCGCAGCCTTGTAGCACCGAATCGCTGAGTCCGCATCCCCTCGCAGGCGATACACCTTCGCCAGCACAAAATACTCCTGCGATCGATGGGTCTGGTCCGCCTGTTTCTCCAGCACATTCAACTCGATATCGTGCTGGTCGTACTTGGCGATCGACTGGGCATAGCCGTCGAGGATCACCTGCCGGAATTCGTCATCGTTGCGCCCGCCATACGTATTGGGCAGGATGCTCATCGCCGCCCGGTACGACGAGAACGACTCCTGATACAGCTGCATCTGGTCGTAGCACATAGCCAGCCAGTAATGTGACTCATAATCCCGCGGATCCTGGCGAATGGCATTGCGAAACGCCCCGGCTGCATCCGAATAGGCTTTCTGCTTATAGAGACTTAGCCCCTCCCTACGCGACTGGCGGGCATAAGTAATCACATCGGCACAGCCGACGGACAGAAACAAAGGAGAGAGTGCAACGACTACGATCAGCCCGCGCAGCATCGTGCGCCCGAAAGAACCGAACATGGCTACCTCCATGTAGCAGCCCCATGCCAGTCCGGCCCATCAATACAAGAGCCGACACAGGCAAATCCTGCGCCATTCACAGTACCGGTTATCACAGGATTTGCAAGAGCCTCCGCCGCATTGGTCCATCGCCTCCTTTGACAGTATGATCTGGAGCTATGCCTGTAGGATTCATTGAACAGGTAGGACGCCGAACGACCAATGCCCTGGCGGCACTGGGCGAATTCTCCCAGTTCGTCGGCCGAGCCCTCAAGGCCATGGACTTCCGCTGGTTTCGCTGGAAAAACCTCCGCCTGGTCCTGCCCCAGATGTACGATGTCGGCACCAAGTCCGTCCCGGTGGTCAGCATCACCGGAGCATTCATCGGCATGGTCTTGGCCGTCGAAAGCTTCACCCAGTTCAAGACCATCGGCCAGGAAAATCGCCTCGGCAGCGTCATCAACGTCTCGGTCATCAAGCAGATCGGCCCCGTGCTGGCCGCCGTCATGCTCGCCGGCCGCGTCGGCGGCGCCCTCACCGCCGAGTTGGGCACCATGAATGTCACCGAACAGCTCGATGCCATGCGCGTCATGGGCGCCGACCCCGTCCGCGTCCTGGTGGTCCCCCGATTCCTCGCCTGCATGCTCCTCACGCCTCTGTTGACCATCTACAGCGACTTTCTCGGCGTCATCGGTGGCTGGCTGATCTCAGTCAAGTCCCTGGGAATCCCCAGCGAGCCTTATTGGCATTATTCCGCGATCGGCGTCGATAATTGGCAGATCTTCGAGGGGCTCACCAAAAGCCTCTTCTTCGGCGCAGCGATCGGCTTGATCGGCTGCTACAAAGGCTTCACCTGCGGAGCCGGCGCCAGCGGCGTCGGCCGAGCCTGCACCGAGAGTTTCGTGGCGAGTTTCATCGCCATCATCGTCCTCAATTTCTTCTTCGCTCAGGTCTCCAAAGACTGGTACATCGCCATCTACGGCGTCCGCAGCATCTTCGGCGGATAAACCCATGGACCCCCTCTTCCCCCAGTTTTTCCTCAGGCAATGGCACTTCAGTGCCAGTGTGCAGCAGCAGGCAGCACGTAGAACCCACACTCAGCACTCAACACTCAGCACTCACCATTGACATGCCCGCCCCCATCGTCGAATTCCGCAATGTCGTCAAACGCTTCGGCCAACTCCTCGTGCTCGATGGCGTCGATCTGGCCATCCCACGCGGCCAAAGCATCGTCATCATCGGCGCCAGCGGCAGCGGCAAAAGCGTCATGCTCAAGCACATCGTCGGCCTGCTTAAGCCCGACAGCGGCGAAGTCTGGTTCGATGGCGTTCGCATCGACGATCTGCCCGAAAGTCAATTGATGACCATCCGCCAGCGCGTCGGCTTCCTCTTTCAGATGGGTGCCCTTTTCGATTCGCTCACCGTCGGGGAGAACATCGCCTTCCCCCTCGTCGAACACACCCGCAAAAGCCCAGCCGAGATCCGCCACATCGTGGCCCATCGTCTGGCGATGGTCGGCCTCCCCGGTATTGAGCACAAAATGCCCGCCGAACTGTCCGGCGGCCAGCGTAAACGCGTCGCCCTCGCTCGCGCCATCGCCCTGGAACCCGAAATCATCCTCTACGATGAGCCGACCACCGGCCTGGACCCCATCCGCTCCGATGTCATCAATGAGCTGATCGTCAAACTCCAGCGTGAGCTGCGCACCACCAGCATCACCGTCACCCACGACATGAACAGCGCCTTCAAGATCGCCGACCGCATCGTCATGCTCCACGAAGGCAAGCTCATCTTCGATGGCACCCCCGAACAGACCCGCGCCTCCACCAACCCCATCGTCCACCGCTTCGTCACCGGCGAAGCCGACGAACACGAACTCGCCGCCCTCAATGGCACCTCCCCGGCCCTGTAAAATCCCCCACTCCTGCCTCCACTCTCTCTGCCCTCCGTGCCTCCGTGGCTTCGTGCCTCTTGTGCCTCCTCACTCCACCACCATCGCATCCCCATAGCTGAAAAACCGGTACCGCTGCTCGATCGCCGTCCGATAAATCCGCCGCTGCTCCTCCAACCCCACCAGCGCCGCCACCAGCGCAATCAGCGTGCTCCGCGGCAAATGAAAATTCGTGATCAGTGCCCCCACATGCTTCCATTGATATGGCGGATAAATAAAAATGCCCGTCTCCGCTTGCCTGGCTACGATCGGCTGATCCGCCGGCTGGCTTTCCAGCACCCGCGCCGCCGTTGTCCCCACCGCTACGATCCGCCGCCCCTCGGCCTTCGCCCTGTTCAACGCCTCTGCCGCCCCCGGCTCAATCGAATACGCCTCCGTATGCATCGCATGCCCCTCGAGCGTATCGCTGCTGACTGGCTTGAACGTCCCGATCCCCACATGCAACGTCACAAACGTCCGCTGCACCCCCTTCGCCTCCAACTCTCGCATCAATGCCTCGGTGAAGTGCAACCCCGCCGTCGGCGCCGCCACCGACCCCGGCGTACGCGCGTACACCGTCTGATAACGCTGCCGGTCGTACTCGTCCCGCTGATCGTGATGTCGCTGTCGCTTGATGTACGGCGGCAGTGGCATCCGCCCCACCTCCGCCAACACCTCCAACGCCGTCCGCTGCGACTCCACCGCCATCTGGTATTCCCCCTCCTCTCCCTGGCTCAGAATCTTCACCGCGATCTGCGGCGCATCCGCAAAGTGCAGCACCTTCCCCTCCGCATGTGGCCCCAGGTTCTTCAGCAGCACCCGCCACACCCCGCCCGTCTCCTGATTCAGAAACAGCCCCTCGATCAGCCCCCCTGTCTCCTTCTGCAGCGTAAATCGCGCCGGCACCACCCGCGCGTCGTTGAAAACCAACAGGTCTCCCGCACGCAGTATTATCGGAAGGTCCGAGAACTGTCGGTGCGTGATCGACCGATCCGCCCGCCGGTAATGCAACAGCCGCGAAGCAGCTCGATTCGCCACCGGAGCTTGCGCGATCAACTCCGCCGGCAACTCAAAGTCCAGTTCATCTGTTCTCATGGTTTCCTGCGCTCAACACATCAACATCGAATGCTGCCTAAATGCATCATCCGTCATAATCGGCCCCATTTGACAATCCGGCCTCCCAATCGGAAATCATAAGTTTCCCGCGGAAAACCGGGCAAATCCAGCCATCCTGCCCCACGAAGTATTATCGGAGGCCGCACGCTTTGCTAGTGGCACAGCGTGCAAGTTGGCTCGAACATCGCCGCCGCCGTCGCCGCGCTGGACCTCCAGCTCGTGCAGATGCTGCGCCAGGCAATGAACACCCCCAACCCCGGCTCAGGCTGCCCGGTCTCCGGCCTCGGCCCTGCGCCGACCAACATCGAGCCCCGCTTCCGTATCCATCCCACGCCGCTCATCGAGCCTCGCTTCCGCATCACCCCCACTCCGCGTATCGAAC
>JBLNDH010000134.1:0-10378 GCA_050261455.1 Bacillota bacterium | reverse complement strand
GTAATACCGTGCTTGCTCAGCTCGTAGGCTGCGGTCAATCCCGCGGGCCCCGCCCCAATGATAACAGTATCTTCCTGTCGCATTTCCTTGACCTCTCTGTCTTTTCAACCAGGATGTAGCCCGGCGTGTCCTGCATTGCCCCCGCGGACTCAAGGAGCCTTGGTTTCACAGGTTTTGCGCGACGCAACGACAACCGGCGTCACCAAGGGCAGTTGATCGATAGGGAGGACCGGTGCAGGCCTGGGCCACCACCCCCTCCGCCAGCGGTGGACAACCGCCGAGAGCACAAATGCCATGAACAACAACAACAACAGACGCAGCGGCATCGTGTGCCGGTCCCACACGGCCGTCACCATGAACGGGGTCACCGACAGCACGGCCAATCCGATAAGCCAATGCGTGCGGTATCCCAGCCACCACGCCACCCACGCACCCGCCAGCCCCAGCGCCGTCACAAGGCCATTCAATCCCACCCGGCTCACCACAACCCCGTGCCATTTCCAGTCCGGCATCAACGGGTAATGGGCTGGGTCAGTCGGATCGCTCAGGAACAGATAGCCCACGCGATGCAGGCTTCGCCGCCAGAAGGCCCCGGGGTCCTGCCCGTAGTTGACGCAGAATCTCTCGCCGCAATATTCGAAATACTTCGGCTCTCCCCACTCCAGCAGGCGACGATGTTCCACCGGATCGTGGCCTGGATGCGCATCAAAGGAGTAGGAGTTCAGCCAACCCGTTGCACCGGGCAGGTTCCCGAACCACAGTTCCATGTCTGCCCCCCCTCGAACGAACCATACCCGCTTGAAAATCACGTAGTTGCGCAGTGTCCAGGGCGTCAGCACCAGCACGAAGGCCAGTACCGCCACCCCCGCAAGCCTGACCGCCCGCAGCCAACCCTGCCCACCTGCAGCAATCACGATGAGCAGCGGAATTGCCAGCCCATAGGAAGCGTTGATCAGCACCAAGGCCCCCAGCCCCGCGCCCAATCCTGCCATACGCAGCGGCGTCGCCCGGCCCCGGCGCATTGCGGTCGCCGCGATGATCAGCCAGATGAAGATCGCCAACGCGGGGTACGCATCCCAGAATTTCCCCGTGGCTCGCAGGAACATCGGATGAACGTAGAACAGCGCTGCCGCGACATACCCCACCGGGGGCCAGAAGAGACATCGCCCCAGCACAACCAGTCCAGCCCCAACAGCGCCGAAGCACAGGGCGTTCAGAGCCGAAAGGGTCAGCGATGCGGCGGACGAATCCACGCCCAGAACCCGATACACGACGCCGATCGTGAACGGATACACCGGCGGGCTCCAACTCGTCGGCGGCGCCGTCGCCGTCAGATCGTAGGGACTGAGAAAACCCTCCCCCCGCGCCAGATGCCGCCCGATATTGGGCTCTTCGTACAGCGCCGGCTCCCACAGCAATCCGGTATGCCACAGGTAAAACATCGCCCACAGCACACCCAGGATGAATAGCGTCACGGGCCCCGCACTCAACCCTCGCCGATCCACAATCTTGCTGGCCAGCGAGACCGGCACATTCGTCGCGGCATTGGGCTCATTCTGTGCGGGCATATCGTGCTGAGGGGATGGCAGCATCATCGTTCCTTCCAAACGCCAGATCTCTTGATATCCCTGATCCGCTGAAACAGACGCCCGCCCCTACGCAAGGACCATGCCGGCCAGGCGCCTGTCTCTGGGGAAAACGCCGCGGCATCCGATAGTGCTTGGCACTGCTCGCATTTACCGACCGCAGAAAGGCCAACGGCCGAGGTCCGTCTTTCGGAGGTAACCTTGGAGGAAATGCATTGCATGCGGTCCGCCTGCCACTCAAGCAAGCTCGCTCGGCGATAGGCGAACGTTTTAGACCACAGCCTGCCTGGAATTGCCGTCCTGTCACGCGGGAGTGTCGTCTTGTCCCCCGCTCAAATAGCCGGCGTACAAAATCCTTTTCCTTGCAGGAAGCGGATGCCCAGCCACTGGAGTATCCGAATCGTCACTTCGCTCCGAACCCGGCGTGGAGGCAGGGAACCCCATTTATGCTCCCAAAACTCAAGCCCATAGGCTTTGCCAAGCTATTTCCATCCCAGGCCCAGCCGCTTATCGTATGGCTCAGTTGCTTCGGTGATCGGCCACCCTTCACGACGGGAGAATTGCTTATGAAATCCCTCGCCACTGTCAGGCACTCAGTACGGTTGATTGCGGTAGCCTTGCTGATGGGCGGTTTGTTCAGCCTGATCGCGGCAGCAAATTCCGACAGTCAGCAAACGTTCCAATTCACCCTCCGCAATCGCCAGGAGATCACCCCCAAGAGCGGGCGATTCCAGGTTGTCGAGAAACAGGTCGCCTACCCAGCCAACCAGACCGCCGTCATCGTCTGCGATGTCTGGAACCAGCATTGGTGCCACGGCGCCAACGATCGCCTGGCGAAAATGTTGCCCCGCATGAACGCCACGCTCAAAGCCCTGCGGGCCAAGGGGGTCCTGATCGTCCACGCCCCCAGCGACACGATGAAGTTCTACGAGAACACCCCGCAGCGGGCATTGGCCAAGAACGCCCCTTCCGCCCAGCCCCCCACCGCCTCCAAGGGCTGGAACAACCTCGACCGCACTGTCGAACCACCTCTCCCCATCGACGACTCCGACGGCGGCTGCGATTGCACCCCCCGCTGTTCGGACAAGCCCCCCTACCCGTGGACGCGTCAGCATCCCGCCATCGATATCGGCGCTGATGATGCCATCAGCGACAGTGGCCAAGAGATCTACAACCTCTTCCATCAGCGAGGCATTCGCCATGTGCTGGTCCTGGGCGTCCACACGAACATGTGCGTCCTGGGCCGATCTTTCGGCATCCGCCAGATGGTCCGCTGGGGATTCGATGTGGCGCTGGTGCGCGATCTGACCGACACGATGTATAACTCCCGCCGCCCGCCACAGGTCGTCCACGCCAAGGGCACCGACCTGGTCATTGAGCACATCGAAAAGTACTGGTGTCCCTCGATTCTCAGCAGCGACATTCTTGGTGACCCCGTGCCTCCCCGCATCGTGCTGGCGATTGCCGAAGACGAGTACGACGCCAAGATTACTCTGCCCGCATTTGCCAAGGAGGAGTTGGAAAAACGCCTGGGCGCCCAGTGCACCATTCTCCATGGCAAGGGCAAAACCGATCTGCCCGGCATCGAGGCACTCGATGCCGCCGACCTGCTCATTCTCTATTTCCGCCGCACCACGTTCCCGGATGACCAGCTCAATCAATTCAAACGCTACTTTGATGCCGGCAAACCCGTGATTGCGCTGCGCACCAGTTGTCACGGTTTCCAGAACTGGCTGGAGTTCGATCGCATCGTCCTCGGCTGCCAGTACACCGGCCACTATGGCAAGGGCCAGCTCACCCGCGTTCGCCCCGAGGAGGCCAGCGGCGCCACGGATCCCCTGCTGCGCGGCATCCGGCCTGCCGAGTTCTCCAGCCCATCCTGGCTCTACAAGGTCGCCCCGCTCGCGACTTCCACCACGCCTCTGCTCACCGGCCAATGGCCCGATCAATCCGAGCAGTGCGTGGCCTGGACCAACACCTACAAAGGTGGCCGCGTCTTCTTCACCTCGCTGGGTCACCCGGACGACTTCGCCATCCCCCAATTCCGCCGCCTGCTGCTCAACGCCGTTTATTGGACGCTCGACCGGCCCATCCCGAAGGAATAAGCAGGCCTGGAGGAAGACAGAACTGCCCGTAACCTGTCCCCAGTCGTTGTGTTCTCATCTGCACGGCAATGGTCGCCCGCGTGTCTTATAATTCCCGCGTTCTTCAAACGCCCATACACACTCCGGACAGAAAAACGCTGCTCGCTCGCAATTCGCGGATTTCGATTTGCCTCCCCCCCGACTGAATCGTAAATCATTCTTGTCAGGCGAAACGCAACCTTTGATCGTTGTCCGTGTGGATGACACGAAGGTGCCTGACGCGACGCTCCCCTTCCCATTTTCTGGCGATGCCAGCCGCGGAGGTCCGCGGCTGGCATTTTTATTGGCCGCAGATCCCAGCCCGATGTTTTGTCCGTTACCCGCTCGCTTCCTTCCGAGCAGAATACCGCGATGCTTATCGCACGCCCTCATCCGTGGCTTCTGGTGATTGTGGCCACTCTGCTGGCCGGTAGCGTCTGGGCAATCTCAGCCGATACCCGCATGCCCCCGACCCAAGCCCCCCACCCGCCGAGTCCTCCCCCAGCAAACCCATCCATTACCGTTTACTCCAGCATCGACTGCCTCCAGGCCAATCCGTCCCTGCCGAGCAATTCAGAGCACAGCTACGCGATCGTTAGCGAGAATCGCCGGCTGAATCTCACGTCCGGCGAAAGCCAGCTTGAGCTGGCTGGCATCCCCCTCGGCATCAATCCCGCGTCGCTCTTCATCCGCCCCGCCACCTCTCGTGAGATCACGCTCATCGAACATACCTACATCGCTCCAGCCACAACCCCCGACGATATCCTGCGCAGCCAGGTGGGTCACGACGTGATCATCAACCGCCGACAGCAGGAAACCGGCGATGCCGCCCTGCGCCCCGAAACCATCACCGGCAGGCTGCTGGCGTTCGACCACAACTCTCTGCTGGTCGAGACCAACAACCGCCAACTTCCCGTCGAGGTGATTCCGCGCACCGCCGACATCACCGAAATCAAATTCATCGGCCCGACGAGCCGATCGATCTTGCAGCCGGTCGTCGCATGCCGGTTCCTCTCCGACGCATCCGGCCCGGCCGACGTGCAACTCAGTTACCAGACCTCCGGCATTCGTTGGCAATGCACCTACAACCTGGTCATCCGCGACAAAGACCTCTCGGCCGACCTGGAACCCTGGGTCCGCATCAGCAACTCCAGTGGCGTGTCATATCCCCAGGCCAATCTTCGCTTGGGCATCCCCCCCCTGCCCGGCGACGATATCCCGGCGGATCTGACAAACCCGCAATACACAATTTCCCGCCCCGTGGCGTTGCCCGACAACAGCACTCAGCAGATCGCCTTGTTCCCACCTCGCCGCAATCTGCGTCCCACTCGGGTGTACGTCTACTGCCCGCCAGCCGACACAACGGGTTCCTCCCAGCCACAACCTCCAAGCCGTTCCCAGTTGGACTTGTGCCTTCTCCTGAACAACGATGCGAAAGAGGGCCTGGGCATCCCCCTTCCCCCGGGCCGCATCCAGATCTATCGGGAATCGAACCCTGACGAGTCCCCCCTGCTCCTTGGCCAGCGTCCCATCCCAGCTACCCCCATCGGCCGATCACTCCTGATCAAACTCGCAACCGCCGAGAATGTGCTCGGCCAGCGACAGGCAAGCACCAGTAAAGAGACCCGGCCCGATGGCACAATCCAGATCACGGAGAAGATCGAGATCACCATCCACAACCCAAATTCCCAGCCGATCCGTGCCATTCTGCTCGACCCCCTGCCGCGAAACGGCGCGTCAGTCCTGGACCCCAGCCAACGCCCCGACTGGCAGGACGCCCGCCGCGTGCAGTTCTCACTCGATATCGCCCCAAATGCTCAGGGGAAAGTCACTTACAAGACGCAGACTCCAACCTCCATCAGCCAGTAGTTGCATAACAATGAATAGCTATCCGCAATTTCTGCGCATCGGGTCTCGCGGGTGGCCCTTGCCCCCGCCTGGCTGCCATTGCGATATTTTACTTGACGTGCTTCTGGTTTTGGGTATATCTTTAAGGTGTTCAGTTCATACTCATTTCTGTTGTTGGTTCAGTGGTTTTGCGGCACGTCGATCGAATCTGTTCTGGAGTAAGTTAATATTCGGAGCGACAGACACCGGAAAATATCTGGGAATCGTGTAAACTCCCTGGTATGCGTCTGTTAGCCCCAGCCAAGATAAACTTGCACCTTCGCGTGGGTTCGCCCCGCGCCGATGGTTTTCATCCACTAGTTTCGTGGATGTGTACCGTCGGGCTCTTTGACATTCTGTCGATTGATCGATCGCGCGGCCGCGGCGTCGTGCTCTCATGCGATATGCCCGGTCTGGCTTGCGATGCGAGTAACCTGATCGTGAAGGCCGCTACCGCATTGGCCAACTCGCTGGCAGAGTGTGAAGCCCCCGCCGCTGCGTCGGACCGAGGCCTTTCGGTAATGCTCCAGAAACGCATTCCCCTCGGTGCCGGCCTGGGAGGCGGCAGCTCGGACGGAGCCCGCGTGCTCCAGGGGCTGAACCGCCTGTGGACCGCTCGCTGGTCTCGGGAGAAGCTGGCTGCTTTGTCAGCCTCACTCGGCAGTGATCTGCCGTTCTTCTTCTACGAGCCCAGCGCGGTTTGTCGAGGGCGAGGCGAGCTGGTCCAACCGATCTCTCCGCCCCAGCCTCGCTTCGCCCTTCTGATCCTGCCCGATCTGCATATGCCGACGGCGGCCGTCTACCGCTGCTTCGACCAGATGCATCTGGGCACCCGCGAGGCCATCGAGCAGGAACCCGATTGGCAGCACTGGACGCAACTCTCCGCTGCCACGCTGCTTCCGCTCCTGGTCAACGATCTGGAACCCGCCGCCTTTGCGATCGATCCTCGACTCGGACGACTGCGGGCCGATGTGGAACAAATCCTCGGCCGAATCGTCCGCATGAGTGGCAGTGGCAGCAGCCTCTTTTCGCTGTTTGATACCCAGCCCGAGGCCGCCGACGCTGCCCAGCAAGTGGCACAACGCTTGGCTGTGAAAGCGCTTGCCGTCGAGCTGGCCCCACCAGTGGCCGATGATACCGGCACCTGAGATCAGGCCGCGGCAGGCATTGCGAATGTGCGGATAAACCACGGGATCCTCGCGGGTTGTCTGAATTCATCTCTGACGCGAGTCCCAGGGAGCACATTTGCGGACATAAACTGATGGCAACCGAACCAGCGCCTGGCGCAATCACATCTGCCAGCGCGCGAGCTGTGGTGTCCGACATCTAGGTGCACTTCAACCGAAGGGGTTCGCTATGCAGCTAACAGAAGTACGCGTGAAACTGTGCGACGGACAAGCGGGTCGCCTGAAGGCCTTCTGCTCGCTCACCTTCGACCACGCCTTCGTGGTGCGGGATGTAAAGCTCATCGAAGGCAATGATGGCTTGTTCCTGGCGATGCCCGCGCGGAAGCTGTGCGATCATTGCCCCCGCTGTGGCGAAAAGAACCATCTGCGGGCCCGTTACTGCTCCAGTTGCGGCACGCGACTGGACGAGTCGCGGTTCACCAAGTACCAGAATGGCAACGGCCAGAGCCGGCTCAAGCTGCATGCGGATATCGCGCACCCCATCAATGCCGATACCCGTCGGGATATCGAAGCCAATGTCATCTCCGCCTTTTATCAAGAGCTGGAACGCAGCAAGCAGCCAGGCTATGTTCCGCCCAACCTTGACGGTGAAGATTTGGACGTCTACGATGCTCTGGTCTCGCATCCGGGCGAGGGCGAGCATAGGTCCCGCTTCCACCCGGCCAGCAGCATCGCGAGATGACCCTCTGGGGTTCTTGAGAATGGCCCCGGAATGAATCCATCGCAAGTGATCTTTATCAACCCACTTGCGACGGCATGTTATGACTGGCTTGTGCCTATCGCCTCGACTTACGGTGGTCGTACGATAGGCCGGCACCGCCCCCGGTAACCAGTCATCGCTTCGGCCGGTCGGCCGATCAGCACATCTGCTGAAGAAGCGATGGTTCTTACCGCCCGCGACCGGCCCACCCAGGTGCTCCGCACCTCTCGGCCCTTTGGCCAGGAGATCGTCGGAGCCATCGGCAGCCCCTGCCGATTTCTCACGTTCACGCAAACAGATAATTTTCGAAGCTATATCGGGATGCCGATGCATTCGCAGGCCCCGTTTTTTAAGGTGATGGCTATGACGACGCTTCAGTCCGCGGCAACGACTCATACTGGCGCCAAATCCCGGTACCAAGGGAAGACGGGTGGACAGATCTTTCATGAGATGCTCGTCCAGCAGCATCAGGTGGAAGTGATGTTCGGCTATCCGGGCGGGGCGATCCTCCCGGTGTTCGATGAATTGTATAAGACCCCGGCCAAGTTCATCCTGAATCGGCATGAGCAAGGATCCGGGCACTGTGCTGATGGGTATGCCCGGGCAACCGGCAAGCCGGGCGTGTGTGTGGTGACCTCCGGGCCTGGGGCAACCAATACGATTACCCCGTTGGCGACCGCTCAGATGGACTCGGTTCCGGTGATCGTGTTTTCGGGGCAGGTGGCGACCAAGATCATTGGCAACGATGCGTTCCAGGAAGCGGACGTGACGGGAATTAGCCGGCCTTGCACGAAATGGAATTACCTGGTCAAGGACATTCGCGAATTGCCCCGGGTGATCAATGAGGCGTTCCTGGTGGCCAGCAGCGGGCGGCCGGGGAGCGTGTTGATTGACCTGCCCAAGGACGTGACGACGGCGGTGTGTCCGGAGGAAGTGGATGACACGCCACGGGCCCATATCCTCAAGCGCAGGAACATCTACGCCAATGCGCATGCCAAGCAGGTGCAGGAGGCGGCGGAGTTGATCAACCGCAGCCAGCGGCCGCTGCTCTATGTGGGCGGCGGGGTCATCATTGCGGGGGCGCATGAGGCCCTGCGCAAGGTGGCGGAGAAGGGGAACATTCCCTGCACGACCACGCTGCTGGGGTTGGGGGCGTTTGATGAGACCAGCCCGCTGGCGTTGTGCATGCTGGGGATGCATGGCAGCGCGTTTGCCAACTATGCGGTTCAGGAGTGCGATTGCCTGATAGCCGTGGGAGCACGGTTTGATGATCGGGTCACGGGGAACCTGGCGACCTTTGCACCCAAGGCCAAGATCATCCATGTGGACATCGATCCCTCGTCGATCAGTAAGAACGTGGATGTGGATGTCCCGGTGGTCGGCGATGCGAAGGCGTCGCTGGAGGCGATGCTGCCGTATATCGAATCGCGAGATCGCAAGGCGTGGCTGGCTCAGATCGATGGATGGAAGAAGCGGTATCCGTTCCGGTTTTTGGATGACAGCCCCCTGGCCAAGCCGCAGTATGTGATCGACGAGATGTACCGGCAGACGCAGGGCGAGGCGATCATCACGACGGGGGTGGGGCAGCACCAGATGTGGGCGGCGCAGTTCTACCGGTGGAAGCATCCGAGGCAGCTGGTCACCTCGGGCGGGCTGGGGACGATGGGATATGGATTGCCGAGCGCCATGGGGGCGGCCTTGGGGCAGCCGGGGAAGCTGGTGATCGACATCGATGGCGATGCGAGCTTCTGCATGACGATGTTCGAGCTGCCGACGGTGGCGGAGTACAACATCCCGGTGAAGATCGCGATCCTGAACAATGACTTCCAAGGGATGGTCAAGCAGTGGCAGGACCTGTTCTATGGGCGGCGGTACTCCAATACCCGGATGAGGAACCCGAACTTCGCGGCGCTGGCCGAGGCGTGCGGGATCCGTGGGATCCGGTGTGAGAAGAAAGAGGACGTGCCCAAGGCGGTGGCGGAGATGATCCGACATGAGGGGCCGGTGCTGGTGGACTTCCGGGTGGAGCCAAATGAGCATGTGTACCCGATGGTGCCGGCGGGGAAGGGATTGCATGAGATGGAGATGGGGACGCTGGCGTGAGAGATCACCGGAAGTCCACTGGGGAACCACCAGAGCACACCGGGAACCTCCCGGGAGCCACCGGGAACCACCGCGGGTACACCGGGAGCCACCGGGGACCTCCCGGGAGCCACCGGTGCGTAAGGCGTAAATGCGTGAGGCGTAAGGGGTTGCTTCGTTGGGAGAGCGACGAAGCGACAGAGCGACGGAGCGACGAAGGGGGGAGGAGGGGACGGAGTAACGGAGTGTGGGGGTAACGGAGTGAGTGCGCAGGGAGGGTGGGGGTGAAGGGGGGAAGAAGCAGGGATAGGACGAACCATATGCGCATAGTGTCTCCTCTATAAAGACGGGGGTGTTGCGCGGAAAGGGTTCTTTTGGCGCAACGATTCTTGGGGGAGGTAGGGTTTTTCCTAGGAAAACGAGGAAAAGGTTTTTGGATTTTCGACGAAAGCGCAACGCAAGCGGCGGGTGAGCGGGGTTGGATCCGCGAAACCGCAAGCGTGTATTGGGGTCGGACGGCGGAGGGAGGTTTATGCGCTGAATTGACAATTGGAAATTGACAATTCTCAATTGTCAATTGGGAGGGGACCCCGGGATTCATCCCCGGGGCTTGGAGACACAGGAGCATGGTTGGGGTGGAGATATAGCTTGGTGGGGAAGAGAACCCAGGGGACAAGTTCCCGGGGCGTTATTCGGGTATCGCATCATCCGTTGGAGTGTACAGCTGGCTCTGAACCCTCACCCCAACCCTCTCCCGGAGTACCGGGCGAGGGGGAGAGAGCAGAGGGGAAACAGAATCGGGAGTTGCTGTAA
>JBLNDH010000133.1:0-8930 GCA_050261455.1 Bacillota bacterium | reverse complement strand
GCCACGACCGCCGTCCGTGGTGCCAACCTCCAACGCCGCTGGGTCAACGAAACGTCCCTCCTATCGGCGTACAACGGCGGTAAAGGCGTCAGCCTCGGCACGTTCAAGATCACCAACTCCGCTGGCGTTTCCAAGGAAATCGACCTGACGGTTGGAACCTACAACACCCTCGGCGATGTCATCAATCTGATCAACAGCAAGGCCCTCGGCGTCACCGCCTCCATCAACGCCAACGGTGACGGTCTCCTGCTTACCGACACCGCCGGCGGCGGCAGCAAGCTCAAAGTGGAAGATGTCACCGGTCGATCCGCCGCCGATCTGAACATCCTGGGCACCGCGACCGACACCACGATCGACGGCTCCTTCGAAAAAACCTTCACCCTCACCGCCGACGACACCCTTTCCACCGCCTTGGATACGATCAACGCCCCCGGGTTCGCCGTGGCTGGCATTCTGGTCAACGATGGTTCAGGCGCAACCCCCTACCGCGTCTCGTTCAGCGCCCGCAACACCGGCCGCAATGGACGGTTCATCTTCGATGGCGGCACCACCGCTCTTCAAGCCAGCACCCTCGTTGATGCCCAGGACGCCGTCGTCTTCTATGGCGGCACCTCCGGCCAACAGCCGGTCACCATCACCTCCAGCACCAACCATCTGACCAACGTGATCAAGGGCCTGACGATCGATCTCAATGGGGTGAGCAATTCACCGGTGACAGTCAACGTCTCCCAGAACGTCGATAACGTCGTCTCCGAACTGCAGAAGTTCGCCGACAACTTCAATGGCCTGGTCGATAAGTTGAATGAACTTACCAAGTTCGACAGCGAAACCGAGACCCGTGGCATCCTGCTCGGCGACGGCACCGTACAACAGGTCCAAGAGCGCATCTACACGTTCTTCCAGACGGCCGTCAAAGACGCGGGCACTTACAAAATGCTCAGCGAAGTCGGCCTGACTATCGGCGAAGGCTCTAAAATCACCTTCGATGAGGAGAAGTTCCGCACCGCGTACACAGCTTCCCCGGATTCCGTCAACAAGCTCTTCACCACGTTCCAGAAAGGCGACAACACGACCCCGGCCAAGAAGGGCATTGCCACGTTCATCGAGGATCAAATCAACACCCTGACCGACCCGGTCAACGGTGCTATTGCCCGTCAGAATCAGGCTCTCGATCAGCGTGCCCAGCAATTCCAGGACCGCATCGACCAATTGGACAAGCTGCTCGAATCCAAACGTACCCGGCTGGAGCGGCAGTTCTCCAACATGGAGACAGTGCTGTCCAAACTCCAAGCCCAGCAGTCGTCGCTCAGCAGCATCACCGGGCTCATTACATCGTCCTCGTCGAAATCATCCAGCTCTAACTGAAAAGTGATTTCGGAACCGGCTTTGGAGTCCCCTGCCAGCATTCTGGGCGCTACTGCCACCTCTTCGACAGGAACATGATGCCCGTGCCTCGTCTGCTTCAGCCCCTGGACCTCTGACCCCCGACCCCTCTCCCCTGACCCCTGCCTCTCCGCCCCAACGGGGCGAAAGAACTGCACTGACATCGATGATGCATAATGTTCACAGCTACCGGGCTCTGAAACGGGTTCCCAATCGGCAAGTTCTGCGCTACCCGGCAGCATTATATTCCACATCATTTCATTTCATGCCGCCTCATAGCCGATACAAACAGTGTTCAGTATTCGCCGCTGGAATCGTGACTTCAACGTATGAACGGACAGGCTGCCAACTCTTATCTCCGGACCAAGGTGCTCACGGCCACCCCCGAACAGCTCCAGATGATGCTGTACGATGGAGCGATTCGCTTCTGCGAGCAAGCCCGGGGGGCATTGACCGAGAAGAACTGGGAGCAGAGCTACAATCTCATCTCCCGCGTGCAGAAGATCATCACCGAGCTGCTCTGCTCGCTGAAGCACGAGGTGAACCCGGACCTTTGTGGCAAATTGGCCGCTCTATACAACTACGCCTATCGCAAACTGATCCAAGCCAACACCGAGCACAAGGTCGAAGCCCTCGATGACGCCCTCCACGTCCTGCGCTATCAGCGGGATACCTGGGCCATGCTGCTGGACAAATTGGGCAAAGAGAAAGCCACGCTCGTCGCCCGCAGACTTGACGTACCGGCCCCCAGCGAACGCATGGAAGCCAGCATCAGCATTCAAGGATAAACCAAACCTCGCTCAATCAATATCGACTCGAACAACGCCCGCGGACTTAGCGCCGCAAGGCTCCCCAAGACGAATCGCGTCTTCAACGCCGTCCCTGCCCAAAGGCCATCAAGCTCAAGTCCGTGGACCTTCCCCTCGGGTCCGTGTACCCTTCTGTTGGATCACGCCCATCCGAAAAACCGCCGCGTATTCTCGCTGGTAACCCGATCCACTTCTTCCACGTCCACCCCCCGGATCTTCGCGATCGCCGCCGCCGTATGCACCACCATCGCCGGTTCATTGACCTTCTGCTTTCGAAATGGCTCCGGCGTCAAATACGGCGAATCCGTCTCCAGTAACATCCGATCGGCGGGCACAAACTGAACGATCTGGCGCAGTTCATCCGATTTCTTGAACGTCACCACGCCGGTGAACCCCAGCAAATACCCTCGATCCAAAATGCGATGGGCCTCATCGATCGAGCCGGTAAAGCAGTGGAACACCGCTGGAATGTGCGAATAGTCTTTCAAAATCTCCAAGGCCTCGTCGATCGACTCCCGACAATGAAGCACGATCGGCCGGCCAGTCTGGTTCGCCAAGTTCAGTTGTGCGAGAAACACCTCCCGCTGCCGTAAACGCGGCGAGAAGTCATAGTGATAGTCCAACCCCATTTCCCCCAGAGCCAGCACGCCCGGCTCACGCTCCAACTCGCGTAGCGCCGCCAAATCCTCCGTCGTCACCTCGTTGGCAGAGTGCGGATGGATGCCGATGACGCAACGAATCTGCGCCCGCATCTGACTAAGCTGTACCGCAAGCCGAGCATCGGGCAACGTGGTGCCAATCGTAATCATACGATCCACCCCCGCCGCCGCTGCCCGGGCCAACACAGCATCCAACTGCAACGACAACTCCTCGTACGTCAGATGGCAATGTGAATCAATCATGAGTGCGACTTTAAGAGTGTTCAGAAGGTCGCAGAGAACGCACTGGGCGTGTGTCGAATCACCGGCTCGTGCCCCTCAGGCCAGACGATCGCCACCACATCGAACCGCGCCGGCGGCTGCGGCCAACCATACCGGCTCATGAAACTCTTGGCGACCTTGGTCATCTGGTGCTGCTTGGCCTGATCCACTTGATCCTCTGGCGACGGATCGTCCTCTGTCCGGGTCTTCACTTCCACAAATACCAGCGTCTCCTCATCCCGGGCAATGATGTCAATCTCGCCCAGCGCACAACGGAAGTTGCGAGCGATGATCTTATACCCCTTGTCGCCCAGGAATCGGGCAGCGATATTCTCCCCTCGTTCACCCAGGGTCCGATCCTCCTCCCGTTCCCCGAAGAGTCTTTTCAGCCATCCAGGCATGCTAAAAGAGTACCGCGTAAGGTCCCCTTGATGCAAACCCCGTCCCCCCTGCCAACACGATTCATCGAAACTCCACGATAAACGGCACGCCTCCCGCCGAGCCCGTTTAGCGGCGGCCCGCAGGGCCTCGCTATGCCCCCAGCTCAGCTCGATACGGCCCCCGCCGAATCAAAAAAAAGCCCACGAACCGCAGTTCGTGGGCTTACATCTCAATCGTTGATTTTTTAACCCGAGCCGAGATCCGCTCAGTCCAGATTACCATGCCGACGGCCATACTCAGCCATAAGCCGCTTATCCAAAACCAACCCGTCGGCCTCGAACAGAACTTCACGGCCCTGCGGATCGAATCGCCGCACGGTCTTGGCTGGCTTCGTGCCGGCTCGGAATGCGTCCAAGGACTTCATGCTCCCCAGCACATACAGCGAATGGCCGTAGGCGATCTCGTAATACCCGATCCGATCTTCAGCCGCCGAAGGCCCACTCTTGGCACCGCTCACGGCACTAGGCTCCGTGCTCCGCGAGCAACCCGCGACAAGCAATCCAAGCGCGACGGCCAAGACAATCTGCTTCATGAGCCCTCTCCGGCCAGACCGAAAAGCTCGTTAGCTGGGGGTGCTGGCCACGGCCGGCGCCTCGGCCGTACCGGTTGCACTGGCCGGCGCCGCCTCAACCTTCTCCTTACGCTTCTCAACCAGACGCACCGCCTTGCCCACGCGATCACGCAGGTAGTACAGCTTCGCCCGGCGGGCTTCGCCGCTACGCTTGACCGTAACGCTGGCGATCAACGGCGAGTGCACCGGGAAAATACGCTCGACGCCTTCGTTGTTCACGATCCGCCGTACTGTGAACGTCTCGTTGATGCCCCGGCCCTTGCGAGCGATCACGGTGCCGGTGAAGACCTGAATGCGTTCCTTTTCGCCTTCGACGATCTTCGTCGCCACGTCAACCGTGTCGCCGATGCTGAACTGGGGAACATCTTTCTTCAACGACGACTGCTCGACGGCTTCGACTATGCGGTTTGACATGGTGATCTCCTGCCTAATGCTCAATCTTATCTCTATCCGTCACCCGGCAAAGGAAGCAAGTCTACTGCCGGCCTGACAAATCATCTATTATTCGTCTCTTGTTCATGCCGCTGCAGATACGCCTGCCACAAATCGGCTCGACGCTGCCGCGTGCGTTTCTTCCGCTGCTCTAAGCGCCACTGGGCAATCAACTTATGGTTCCCGCCGAGCAGCACTTCCGGCACACCCATCCCACGGTATTCCCGCGGGCGAGTGTACTGCGGATACTCCAGCAACCCATCCGCGAAGGTCTCGTCCACCGCCCCATCCTCTGCACCCAGAGCACCGGGCAGCAGCCGGACAATCGCATCCACCAACACCATTGCCGCCAGCTCTCCACCGCTCAGTACGTAATCACCGATGCTAAGTTCCATCGGATTCAGGCCTTCGATGATTCGCTCATCAAAGCCTTCGTAATGACCGGCAATAAGCAACAACCGCTGGCGCTGGGCCAAATCCTCAACCAACGACTGATCCAACAAGCGCCCTTGCGGAGTGAGCAGGATTCGGGTGGCCGACCGAGCATCCTGCTTCTCAACATACTCCACCGCATCGTACAGGGGCTGGCACATCATCACCATGCCAGGCCCCCCGCCGAACGGTTTATCGTCCACCGACAAATGCGCGTCGGTGGCGAAATCACGAATGTTGGTTAGGTGGTACTCGACTAACCCTTTTTCCGAAGCCCGCTTGGGTATGCTCGTACCGAGTACCGGTCCAAACATTTCCGGAAAGAGCGTGAGGATGTCGATTCGCAACGACATGACTGCCTACGACCTGACATCCGTCTCTCCCGGCCCAATACGCTCAAACTCCATCCGGCCAAGGGTTTAATCAGTCCGAGCGATCAGGCCTTGGCCTCTTCCGTCTTCTTTTCGCCTTCGGCTTTCTTTTCGCCTTCGGCAACGACGGGCTTGGGCTTACCCGGCTTGGGCAGCCGCAACTGCTTGTGATCGAGCCCGGCTTTCTTCAGGAGCGAAGACACCGTCTCAGACGGGATTGCGCCCTGATCCAGCCAGTACTTGCAGCGATCGAGCTTAGCGCCGAACTGCTTGGCCTGATCCTTGTTCACCGGGTCATAAAACCCCAGCTCTTCGATGACGCGGCCATCGCGCGCGGTGCGCGAATCCACCGCATTCAAGCGGAAGAACGCGTGGTTTGAACGACCCATTCTCTTCAGTCTCAGCTTAACTGACATTCCTAGTCTCCAACTGGTCCGATTTCACGAGAATTGAGCAGTATAGCGGCGAAGAGTTGAAAAGCAACGAGGCAACAGGCTCACCTTGAGGCAAATCACGGGGTCCTCGGGGCGAGCCTGGAAGCCAAATTGCCCATTTTACACCTCAAAGAGCCTCCGGCGATCCACGCCGGACCTTCGGCCGACCGTCTGGGGCACACCGGCAACCCGGCTCGGCCCCCCTTTTGACCACTCGCGATTGACCGCCGCTGTTCCGGTTCGGGGGAAGGCGGCTAGACTGTTCTGGACAGCGATATCTTTCAAAAGGAGCGACATGGTTGAGATCGATCTGGTGTATCAAGGACAACTGCATTGCCAGGCAACCCACAAGCCTTCGGGCGCGACCTTGGTGACGGACGCCCCCAAGGACAATATGGGTAAAGGCGAGGCATTCTCGCCGACCGATCTGGTGGCTACCGCGTTGGGGAGCTGCATGCTCACGATCATGGGGATCGTGGCCATGCGGCATGAGTGGAATCTCGCCGGGACGACGATCAAGGTCGTGAAGGAGATGGCGAGCCAGCCGGTTCGGCGGATCGGGCGGCTGGCGGTCACGATCAACATCCCAACCCCGCTCTCACCGGAGGATCAGCGGCGTCTGGAGAACGCCGTGGTGACCTGTCCGGTGCACAGGAGCCTGCATCCGGACATCGACATCCCGATTACGTTCAACTGGGCGAAGTAACGGCAAACCCGAACACCGAGTTGGCAGGCGTTTGAAGCCACCATCGTTGGGCATCGAAGTACCTGTTTAACAGAATTAGCTTGTGACGCCGTGTGCAAGTTTACCCGGCTAATCTGCAAGCAACAGATCGAGCTGCAGGGGCGGATTGCCCTCGCGTCAGTTCAGGAGCACGGCGGCCGTGTGGCTCAGGAGCTTACGCCCCAACCGCGCGCACAGATGCCACAGGTCCCGCGCCCAGGTGCGTTGGCAATGAAACCGCGTGGCCAACTGGCCGATGACCGGCTCGATGATCTGCCGCAGCCGGCCCAGGAGCCGGGAGCGCTGCGGCCACGGATCGGAGCTTTCTTTGCGGAAGGGGGCCAGCAACAGCAAACCCTGCCGGCGCAGCGTCGGCTCGTCCTTGGGATTCCAGTAGTTGCGGTCCCCGAGGCCCACGCCCCCCTCGGCCGGCAGCAGTTCCTGAACCAGGGGCCAGTCGCTGACGTTCCCCGGGGCCAGCGTGGCTTGGGCGCAGAACCCCCGGTCGCTGGTGCGCAGGTGCACGCGGAAGCCGTAGAAGCATTGTTCCCCGGTGGGGTCGTGGCCGTAGGCCGCCAGCCCGCGAAAGAGCTTGTGGGCAGGGGCGCGTTTGTAGCGACAGACCCGCAGGGGAAACGAATCGAACAGCCACAGCGTCTGTCCATCCACCGCATCGGCCAGGGGCAAGCGACGCAGGAACCGCTCGTGCAACAACTGTTTGACGCGCCACAGGTTGGCCGCCTGGCGGACGAAGGTGGTGCGATCCACCCGGGCCAAAGCGGGGAATTCGCCGCGGTGGTAACGACGAAAGAAGCGGTAGATGCCCTTGTCGGTGTCCAGGCCCAGGAATTCCCCGGCCAATTCGCGGGTAATCACCTCGCTGTCGTACAGCAGCGGGCGAGGACCGCGGGAGCGGAGTTGGGGCAGTTCCGTGGTTTTCATCGCTTCCAGTTCCGTGTCGATCAGGTAAAACAGATACAACAAATAGTCTTCAAACGTCATGGCCTCCTCCGTGAGTTGGGTGAGTCCGACCGCATCTCACAAGGAGGCTTCTTTTTCAGCAACGTCGAAACTTGCACACGGCGTTTGTGAGTAAATGCAAAGAGGCCGGAAGAACGGGGGTTCTTCCGGCCTCGGAGGATTCGGGGTTGCGGGCCTAGTTCCAGATGATCAAGCCGGGCTCGAAGGGGGTGGCCATGTCGGTCAGCTTCGGCACGATCCGGATGGCAAAGCCATGGCGGCCGCTGCTGGCGCAATTGATCTTGCCCTGGAACAGGTGGCGATTGGGCCCCATCTCGCGGGTGTAAGCCATCGTGAGGGGCTCAGCGCCATCGAATTCACCAGCAGCGTTGATGGGACCCGCGTAGAGCTGGACCGTCACATCGTTGGGAGTCAGCTCGGGCAGATCGACAAGGGCTTCGACCTGAACTTCCTGGCCGACTTTGTAGTGCCCGTTGCCACTGGCATGGACGCCGATGATCTTGATGCCCGGCCAACGTTGGCGCAGGCGATCCTTGCTGTGGGCCAGCTCAATGGAGCGTTTGAGCGCATCAGCGCTGAGCACGCGACCGCGTGCCAAAGCGGGGACATAGAGCTTTTCGGCGTACTCGCGGACCATGCGATTGGTGTTGAACGCCGGGACCAACTCACGCATGCAGTTCTTCATGCGTTGGATCCAGCCGCGGGGGATGTTATCCACGCCGCGATCGTAGAAGAGCGGGATGAGCTGCTTTTCAAGCAGGTCGTAGAGCTGCTGGCTCTCGATCTCGTCCTGAAGGTTGGGATCGGAGTAGCTTTCGCCGCGGCCGATCGCCCAGCCGACGTCGGGGTTGTACCCTTCGACCCACCAGCCATCGAGGATGGAGCAGTTGAGGGCGCCGTTGGCGGCGGCCTTCATACCGCTGGTACCGGAGGCCTCGTAGGGACGACGCGGGGTATTGAGCCAGACATCGACGCCTTGAACGAGGTAGCGAGCGACGTCCATGTCATAGTTTTCGAGGAAGATGATTCGTCGGCGGACGGCCGGGTGACGAGCGAACTGGACGATGGTACGGATGAGTTCTTTGCCTTCGTTGTCGGCCGGGTGGGCCTTGCCAGCGAAGATGAACTGGACGGGGCGTTTGGCGTCTTCCAGCAATCGGCGGAGCCGATCGGGATTACGCAGAATGAGCGCGCCGCGCTTATACGTGGCAAATCGCCGAGCGAAGCCAATGGTGAGGGCTTCGGGGTCGAGCACCTCCTCGGCGGTGGAGACTTCATCGTAAGCGGCCCCACGGCGGACGAGCTGGTCCTTGAGCTTATGACGGGCTCAGGAGACGAGCTTCTCGCGCCGGCGTTCATGGGCACGCCAGAGTTCTTCGTCGGGGATCTGCATGACGCCTTCCCAGACACTCTGGTCAGCCGGAGCCGTCAG
>JBLNDH010000132.1:0-2914 GCA_050261455.1 Bacillota bacterium | reverse complement strand
GGCACGATTCCCGGGGCCACTGTGTAAACCGATCCCTTATCAGGAGAACCCGATGCCAAGATCGCTGCCATTGCTACCGCTCATCGTCATCGCGGGAATGCTGCCCGCCTGCTGGTTGCGGGCCCAACAACCCAGTGCCGCGAGCCTGCTCGACCACTATGCCGAGTCTCTGAAAGTCTGCGAATCCTTCGCGATTGCGTTCGACTCCGCAACGGCGACCCAGGGCATCGTCAAAGGAGTCAATTACGATAACACTTCCTATGCCTCGATCGAGTTGCGATTTGACGGCCAGCGACTGAAACTCATCCGCAAAACCTGGGGATACATCAATTCGGCATTCCCCAACATCCCCAAGGAAAGGCCCCTCTACACCAGCTATCTCTGGGACGGCAAGAAGTACTACCAATACGGCGAAAACGCCAAGCCCAGCATCCCTCCCAGGCTGTTCCTTGATCTGAACAAGGACAAAACCAAAGCCGCTGCCGATGTCTCCGGGCTCAGCAACCAGAACTACATCATTCCATTCCACCGCGGCACGCGTCTCATGGATCTGTTGCGAAAAGCCGAGCAGATATCCGTACGCCCCGCAATGGAACGGGTGAATGGCTCGGCCTGTTTTGTCCTCGACGCCAAGTCCGGCAACGTGCAGATCACCCTCTGGCTCGACCCGGAACATGGCTACAACCTGGCCAAGGCCGACAGCACGGAGCAAGGCATCGGCGGGAATCCGAAAAACACCATGCACAGCACACGCGACAAGGTGCGATTTGAGAAGATCGACGGCGTATGGATCCCCGCCGAAATCGAACTCGTGGATCGGCTCAACGCATTTGGCAATTCAACCACGACGATCGCCCACTACAAGGCCACCTCCTTCCTCCACAAACCCGATCACGATGCTCTGGGCAGCTTTCTGCCCTCCGATATCGCTAATGGCACACTCGTCCAGATCATCGGCCTGCACAACATCAATTACCGATGGCGCGATGGCGAACTGATACCCATGATCGACCGAGCCTCTCTGGCCAACATCGATGCCGAGGTCAATCGTCTGCAAGGCCAGGACCAGTCCAGCCTCTCGGCCTCGCTTGCGGCCTCGGGCCAGTCGGCCAATGCATCGTCCAACACCCCCAAGCCCACCACCCGGCCCGCCCTGCTCGATGCTCAAGGCCCGCTGATGAAATTCCGCACCACCCGCCAACACCTCCGCGCCTTCATCGCCACTGCCGAGGACGTCATCGATACCAGCCACGCCTCCGCCCCACCCGTCCGCACCCGAATCAACTCCGAAATCCGCACCGATGGCGACCGCCTGAGCTTGCGGTGGCGCATCTGGAACGAAAAGGACGGCATCGCCAAGGCTCAATACAAGAGCTCCCTCTGGGATGGTCAGCAATGGGTTGAGTACCGCCCGTCGGTCGATCCGGCAGATTCCGAAGTCAATGTCGATACACGCGACGAGTTCAAGAAGGTTCGTCTGGCCCACGATTACTATGGGGCGGCCTTCCTGGGCATCTGCGCCGGCGATTACGAACCCGTGGATGAAGTCCTCGCCAACACGGAAATCCTGTCCTGGCAAGAGCGACTGGAGAATGTGCAAGAATCGCCTTGCCACTTCATTGAGGCCAAAACGTCCCGCGGCACCTACAAGCTCTGGATCGATCCCAAGCACGGATACAACCTGGCCCAAGTCGAGGTGGTGCGAAACAAGCAGGATCTCGCCTACGCCGGCCAGCGATTAACCAGTCGCATGGCCTTCTCCATGAAGAATGTCCGCTTCGAGCAGATCAATCAGACATGGGTGCCCATGGAAGCGGATCTGCAATACACCACCGATCAACTGGCCAAAACCGTCGCCTGGCATCACAGGCGAACCCGGTTCATCCTGGCTCCAGACTTCGAGGCCTTGCGATCCTTCGCCCCCGACGATGTGCCCAACAACATCTCCGCGCGACGGGTCGGAGCGTCAGCCACCTCCAAGTGGCAGTGGCAGAACGGGAAGGTCGTTCCAGCACCGGCAAACCAATAGGCAACTCATCGGCCTATCTCAGCGGGAGTACGTTCCAGCCGGGTTTTCGCCACCGTGCCCCGGGGAATCCCGGACGCAACCTCGTCGCGAAGCCCGGCTCACAAAGAAGGGGGTGAAACGTGTTTGCATCGCTGCGTGTGCAGAGGAGCTCGTGGCATGTAAGAACGGTTGCAGCATTTCTGATCGTGATGGTCATGACCACGGCAGCCCTGGCCGGCAACCATCCTGATCCCAAGGAATCTCCGGCCGCCGCGACAATCGCGCAACAGGGGCCTTACTGCGGCCTGTATTGCCTCTATGCCATCCTGAAAATGGCGGGGCAAACCATCGATTTTGCCGATCTGGTCCGACCCGAATACCTCAGCTCCGAGAAAGGCAGCTCCGCCGCCGACCTCATCCGCGCCGCCCAGGAGCATGGCCTGCAGGCCACCATGGTCGGCAAGCTGACCACCCGGGAATTGCGGGCATCGCCCTATCCTTTGCTCCTGCACGTCAAATCCGTCGAGGTCAGCAAGGAATACGATCATTTCGTCCTCTTCCTCGGAACCCAGGACGGCAAAGCCCGCGTCCTGGACGCACCTCACGGACAACGATTGCTGGACTATCCCGACCTGGTCAGAATCTGGGATGGCGTGGCCGTACTCGTAAGCACCCAGCCCATCGACAGCGCCTCCCTGTTTACCCCACGACGCACGCGGCTGGCGCTCTGTGGGACCCTGCTCCTGGCTGCCGTCGTTTCCCTTCGATGGATTCGCGGCCAATGGGCGCCTCTCCGGTCGCTCAGTTCCCGGCCCAGGCTTCTGGGTCTATCCATCGTGCAAACCGCCGGACTGCTGGTGATGGCCAGCATCGCGGGCATCGCTTATCACTGGATTGACGACGAAG
>JBLNDH010000131.1:0-8797 GCA_050261455.1 Bacillota bacterium | reverse complement strand
TCAAGTTCAAGTTGTTCCGCTGGGCGGCCCTGACCAATTTCATCATCGCCCGCCTCAAGCCCGCCGAACCCGATCCACCCTGCACCGTCTCCGTGGTCGTTCCCGCTCGCAACGAAGCCGGCAATATCCCCGAGCTGATCCGTCGCATCCCCGAAATGGGTGCCGGCACCGAGATCCTCTTTGTCGAAGGCAATTCCACCGACAACACCTTCGCCGCCATCCAGGACGCCGTCCAAGCCAACCCCCACCGCCGCTGCCAAGTGCTTCAGCAGACCGGCCGTGGCAAAGGCGATGCCGTCCGCCTCGGCTTCGCCCACGCCACCGGCGACGTCCTCATGATCCTCGATGCCGATATGACCGTCGCCCCCGAGACCCTCCCTCGCTTCTACGAGGCCATCCGTTCCGGCAAGAGCGAGTTCGCCAACGGCGTCCGCCTCGTCTATCCCATGGAAAACCGCGCCATGCGTTTCCTCAACCTCGTCGGCAACAAGGGCTTCTCCCTTGCCTTCTCCTGGCTCATGGGCCAACCGATCAAAGATACCCTCTGCGGTACCAAGGTCCTGCGCAAATCCGACTACCAGCTCATTGCCGCCAACCGCGATTATTTCGGCGATTTCGATCCCTTCGGCGACTTCGACCTGCTCTTCGGCGCCGCCCGACTCAATCTCAAGATCACCGACATCGCCATCCGCTATCGCGAGCGCACCTACGGCACCACCAACATCCATCGCTGGAAACATGGCTGGCTGCTTCTGAAAATGGTCGCCTTTGGCTCCCGACGCCTCAAGTTCATCTGAGTTGCCCCCGTCTTGATACCCCGGCGGTCTTGGCGGATCATGGCTGCCGAATCAACAGACCTGCAATGATGCATTGACGAAGGTAAGCTCGTGATCGATTGGCTCAAATCCTGGCTGGCGCATCCGTTGACGCGGGGGATGGATCTCGACGATCCGCGCACTACCGTGCTTCGCCGCCAGATTATCCGCAGCAACCCGTTCCTCCAGCGGATCTATCGCGAATGGTACCGCTTCATCGTCGCCTCGCTGCCGCCTGTTGCTGGGCCGGTGCTCGAACTCGGCTCCGGCGCGGGATTCCTGAACCAGTACATCCCCGGCCTGCTCACCTCCGATCTGCTCCCGGTGCCGGATCTATCCCTGATGCTCGATGCCCACCATCTGCCCTTTGCCGATCAGAGCCTCCGGGCCATTGTCCTGGTCAATGTGTTGCATCACTTTGCCGACCTCAATCGCTTCCTCACCGAGGCCTCCCGATGCCTCAAGTCCTGCGGGCGGATCATCATGGTTGAGCCCTGGGTCACCTGGTGGTCCCTTCTCATCTACCCCCGATTGCATCACGAACCGCTGGACACCACCGTACACGATTGGTGCTTCCCCGCTTCCGGCCCGCTCTCGGGCGCCAACATGGCGCTGCCGTGGATCGCGTTCCATCGCGATCGCCTGCGATTCGATCGCGAATTCCCCATGCTCACGATTCAATGGATTCGCCCCGTCCTGCCGGTGAGTTATCTCTTGTCCGGCGGCGTTTCGATGCGTCCCCTGATGCCCGGCTGGTCGTTCCCGATCTGGCGATCTCTCGAAAACTGCCTGCAGCCCTGGAGCCACCTGTTTGGCATGTTTGCTGAACTTATCTTGGAACACCGATGACACAGGAGTTTTGACGCCAGCCGACTGACGGACCCGACATGGCAACCATCACTGCGCATCCCATAACGTCCGTGTCTCATCTTCTGGATCCTCGGGGCAAAACCCCATGGCCACTCTGGATCCTCGACATCGTCTTCTTTGCCTTCGCGGCGGTTTTCATTTGTCTGGCGCCGTGCGGCTCGTGGAGGAACGTGATCTGGGGGCAGACGATGTGGGATAACAACGATCCCGGTGGCCCCTATGTGATCTCGTCGCTGTATTTCTTCCGGCAGTTCGGCCATCCCCCGTTTATTGGTCATCCCGGCGTGACGCTCCAAGCCATGATCGCCGCCGCCGCACACGCCATTTATGCCGTGCGATCCCTGGCCGGGGATCCGCAGCCGTTCCTCGAATTCTGGGCCAGAAACATCCGCTGGCTCTTCATCATCGCCGGCCTGATCATCGCCGCCATGCACGTGGTGTCGTTCCATGTGATCTATGCGGTGGCGCGAAAACTGCTGGGGGATGCAAAGCCCGCTTTCCTGGCGGTCCTCAGCTACGCCACGCTCCTGCCCACGCTCTTCTACGCGACACGCATTTCCGTTGAGCCCATTCTCGTATCGATGGTTCTGCTGACCCTGCTGAATCTGTGGCGCATGCAGGAAGCGCGGGATGCCGGGCTGCATGCGCACGCTTACCGGCTTGCTTGCCTGGCCGCTGCCACCAGCGCCGCCGCCCTCCTGACCAAGTTCCATCTCTCTTTTCCCTTGATTCCGTTGTGTGTTCTGCAGATTGGCCTGCAAAAAGGCAGCGACGGGGCCGGCCTTTGGTGCCGCTTGCTCAGCCGCAGCAAGCTGCTTCTCTGTTACGCGGTCATCGCGATCGTCATCCTGGCTGTGGGCGCCCTCTCCATGGATCTGAATGAGTTCTGGCGAGGCTGGCAGGGTTACAGCCCAGGTGCCAGCAGATCCGTGGCTCAGACAATGCCGGCGCAGAATGCAGACCTCTGGCGTTCCATTAGCGTCGCCTGGAGTTCAACCCTGTACAATCTGCGGGCCTACTTCACGCCTGATACGAATTTGTACGTTTTCACCGTCAGCGAAGCCGTTTTCTGCCCGCTGGCCGCCATCGGTCTGGTCGCATTCTGGTTTGCCCGGCCCGACAAGCGAGCGCTGATTGTCTGGCCCCTGATATATGGCCTGCTCCTGCTGCCGATCCTCGGCTATCGGGGCTATTGGCACTACTTCTTCCTCCACTTGGCCGTAGCATCGGTCTTCTTCGCTTTCCTCCTGCACACAACAGCCCACCGCCTCCTGGCCCGACGCATCGGCCCAATGCCGTTGCACGCTTCGCTGATCCTCCTGGTGCTCCTCATCCACTCGGTGTCGATCGCCTTCGTCTTTGCCAGCAAGTGCAATGACATTGAAGTTTACCGCAGTGCGTACAGGCCCCTGCATGATGCATTAGCCCAGATCCGCCGCGGCCAGCGCATTGCCGTCTTCGCAGCTCGCCGCTGGGCACCCTGGAAACTCCATGGCGCCTATGAAGAATGGTCCCAATCGGCCGGAGAGTTCCGCCAAGTATTCGATAACCTCTTCGCCGTCCTCCATGGCGACCGCTTTCCCAAGGGCTGGGTTGCTGCCAATCATGTGGGGGTCGCCGTTGATGCCCGCCAGCAACCTTGGCATAGCATACCCCTCAAGCAACGGCCTCTCCGCCCCGGCACGCCCACCGCCCCTCCCGTTCCAATTGAGAATTGACCATTCTCAACCGCCAATGGTCAATCGAACGGTTGCACTCTCCTGGAAGCCCGCAAAGGACAACCGACGAATTCGCACTTGGCCCTTCGGATTTCCCCCATCTCCCTCCCTCTGGCAAGAGCGAACCAACATTATTAGAGTTTCTATCCAGCAATGCGGACCCGCCGAGCGTCGGACAGCCACCGAAGCCGCGTGGTCACCTCTGGTGACCACGATCACCTCCGGTGACCACGAAACCCGATGAGCTTTGCGGCTCCGTAACGGAGGAATCATGGAAGTTCGTTGTGCATACCGATCTGCCGCCGCCTCGCTTGCGACGATCATCTTCTCGTTCCTGATCGCCGCCCCCTCGTGGGCTGCCGATGCCCCCAAGGCCACGCCGGCGCCCAAATTCCAGCTCAAATACACCGAAACCTCCCTCGGCAAGGTCCCCCCCGACGCCCGCATTGCCAACATGGCCATCAGCCCCAATTCCCGCAGCCTCGCCTATCCCATCAAGCGGCCCAGCGGCTGGACCGTCGTCCTCGACGGCGTCGAAGGCAAACAGTACGAGTGGGTCCTCGCCCGCTCCCTCGCGTTCAGCCCCGATGGCAAACGCCTGGCTTACGTCGTTCAACACGGCGAGAAAATGTTCGTCGTCGCCGATCAACAGGAAGGCAAGGAATACAAGGAAATCAACGACCGCATCGTCTTTAGCCCCGACGGCAAACGCATCGCCTACCTGGCCAAGCTCTCCGCCCAAAGCACCGGGGTGGTCGTTGTCCTCGATGGGGTGGAAGGCAAAGAGTACGACCATATCGATCGCATGGTCTTCAGCCCCGACAGCAAACGCTTTGCCTTCCGCGCCGAAGTTCAGGGCCGCCAGCTCTGGGTCATCGACGGCCAGGAAGGAAAACGCTACGACAAAGTCGGCCTCCTGGCTTTCAGCCCCGACAGCCAACGCTATGGCTACACCACCGAGCAGGCTGCCAAGATGAGCATCGTCCTCGATGGCCAGGAAGGTCCCGCCTACGACCGCTCCGGCATGGTCAACTTCAGCGCCGACAGCAAGCGAGTCGCCTACGCCGCTGCCCGAGGCCGCGAGTACTTCGTCGTCGATAACGGCAAGGAAGGCAAAGCCTACGACCTTGTCGCCGAAATCCAGATCAGCCCCGATGGCAAACGCCTGGCCTATGTCGCCATGCGTGGCCGCCGCTGCATGGTGGTCCTCGACGGTGAGGAAGGCCGCACCTACGACCTCGTCGAGGAGATCCGTTTCTCCCCCGATAGCCGCCATCTTATTTGCCGCGCCCAGGCCGATCGCAAGAACGTTATGGTCACCGATGGCGCCGAAGGCGACGAATACGACAAGATCGGCTTCTTCGCCATCGCCCCCGACGGCAAACAACTCGCCTATGCCGCTCGCCGTGGCACCGACAACCTCATGGTCTGGAATGACAAGGAATACCCCGGTGCCGGCGCCATTGTCTTCAGCCCCGACAGCCGCTACGTCGTCCACGCCAAGGACGAACGCGCCACCCCCCAGCACCGCGCCCATTCCCTCATCATGGTCAATGACTTCCGTGGCCAGGAATACAGCGCCTTCCTCCCCGCCCCCTGGATCTTCGAATCCCCCACCCGCTTCGTCCTCCTGGCCCTCCGCGAAACGGAAATCTTCCGCGTCGAAGTAGACATCCAACCCCAATGATGCCGGCCATCAGTGCTGAGTGCTGAGTCGGCCCGGCGCGAAACTCGGCACTCAGCACTCACTCTCGGCACTGCTCCTCTAAACGCACCCCGCCGCATCCCAGTACACACCAATGGCGGTGAGTGGCCTTCCCTGACCCCTGACCCCTCACCCCTGACCCCTGACCTCTTTATCTGGAGACTCCATGCCACGCACAAAAGAACAACTCCTGCAGACCATCGTCGACACTGGCATCGTCGCCGTCATGCGCGCCCCCTCCAAGGAGGTCCTCCTCGACATCAGCCAGGCGCTGCTCGCCGGCGGCATCCCCGCTATCGAAGTCACCATGACCACCCCCAAGGCCATCGCCGCCATCGAAATGCTCGCCGACAAATTCGGGGACCAGGCCGTCGTCGGCGTCGGCACGGTCCTCGATCCCGCCACCGCCCGCGACGCCATCGCCGCCGGTGCCCAATTCGTCGTCTCTCCCACCTTCGACCCCGCCATCATCGAAACCACCAAACGCTACGGCAAAACCAGCATTCCCGGTGCTTTCACCCCCACCGAAATCCTGAACGCCTGGTCCCATGGCGCCGACGTCGTCAAAATCTTCCCCTCCACCGTCCTTGGCCCCGGCTTCATCCGCGATCTCCTGGCCCCCTTGCCCCAGCTCAAACTCACCCCCACCGGCGGCGTCGATCTGAAAAACGTCGCCGACTGGATCAAGGCCGGTGCCGTCTTCGTCGGTGCCGGCTCCTCCCTCGTCTCCAAAGACGCCCTCTCCAAAAAAGACTGGCCCTCCATCACCGCCACCGCCCAAACCTTTCTCAAAACCATCCAATCCGCCCGCGCCAAATAGGGTGCTTCACTGCATTCTGGCATTGCCAGACCGACGCCCCGGGAACTTATTCCTGGGGCTCTCCGTCAGCGGAGTTCCTGCACCTCTAGAGCGGCCCTCTTCGCTCCCCTGTGCCGCTGATGCGTTCCGAAAAAGTCCCACGCAGCGGAGCAGTAAACTGCTTTCTACAGCGGTTCACGATTCCGCGCCCCCTGCGGTAGGTCGCACGTTCCTCTATCCATGGCCGCAGCAACTATCCTCCTCCGCCCTCCGATCCCCTCAATCGCTTGGTGTTCTGTCCTCAGCCCCAAAGCTCCTTAAAAGAAAACGGCTTTTGTGCGCAACCTGCGAATATGCCATAACTTAGGCTCGGGATTAGGCAATACCTACCCGTGAGTCATTTAGTTGATGTTGCGGTTGCCCGATTATCTCTATGTTGGGCACCTCCTTTTTGCGAACCCAGGGGGCCCAAGTGCCGTTTTTGACAAAGGATTGGCCGACGGTGATCGAGAATCGCCAGAATAGGGTAGAAGCGGCCTGCGCTGACATGCACGGAGGCCCGACGAACGCCCAATCGCACGGAACACGGCTATTGCTCTATGGATGGCTGCTGGCGATTGGATGGACCCTGGCGGTGGCGGGGCTCTTGACTTGGAACATCATCCAGATACGGCACGGAGATATCGAGGAAGCCAAGGCGCGGATCGACATGGCCCGGATGAAGGACGTGTCGTATCGCCGGTGGGTGCAGAAGAACGGGGGCGTCTATGTCCCGGTCTCAAAGTCTTCGCCCCCCAACGAGTATCTGCAGGTGCCCGAGCGAGACATCACGACACCCTCGGGCGTGAAACTGACGCTGGTGAATTCCTCTTACATGATGCGACAGGTGGTGGAACTTTCCGGCGACACGATGGCGGTGCGCACGCATGTGACGAGCCTGAAACCACTGAGGCCCACCAACACGCCCGACCCCGGCGAGGCCAAAGCGCTGCACGAGTTTGAACGTGGCGCCAAGCAGGTGCTCTGGCGAGAGTGGCAAAATGGGACGGAGTACCTGCGGTTCATGCGCCCGTACTTCGTGGAGCAGACGTGCATGAAGTGCCATGCCCAGCAGGGATACAAGGTGGGTGACATCCGCGGCGGGATCGCGACGTCGGTGGCGCTTCCGACAATCGCATGCAGCATGGCATCGATGTGGCCGACCTTTGTGGGATTCGGCCTGCTGTGGCTGGCGGGGCTGTCGGGAATCGGAGTCGCCTGGCGGAGCCTGACGCGGCACGAGCGAGGGCGCCAGCAGATCGAAAACCAGTTACGCCATGCCGCGCTGCACGACGCCTTGACGCACCTGCCCAATCGCGCATCGTTCATGAACCACTTATCCGGGGCCATCGACCGCGAACGCCGCGAGGGGCGAGGCTTCGGCATGTTGTATCTGGACTTGGACCGCTTCAAGGTGGTCAATGATGGCATGGGGCATGGAACAGGAGACGAGTTGCTGATCGCGACCGCGGCCCGGCTTCAGCAATGCCTGGAAGACATGCGGGCATTGTGTGGGTGGAGCCTGATCGCGAGGCTCGGGGGCGATGAATTCGTCGTGTTGCTGCGGGATCTAAAGGCGGAGGAGGATGCGCAGCGGATCGCCGAAAAGATCCAACAGTGCATGGCCGAGCCCTTTGTGGTGAGTGGTCAGGAAATCTACAGTTCGGTGTCGATCGGACTGGTCATGAGCGGGAAGCGGTACACGCAGCCCGAGGAGGTCTTGCGCGACGCCGACACGGCCTTGTATTCAGCCAAGCGAGCGGGGCGGGCGCGGCATGTGGTCTTCACCCGCGAGATGCACGATCTGGCCAAACGCTGGCTGCAGATGGACAACGACCTGCGCAAGGCGATCGAGCGACACGAGTTCGTTACGCACTATCAACCGATCACGTCGCTGGAGAGCGGGCGGGTCTTGGGATTCGAGGCTTTGGTACGCTGGCAGCATCCTGAACGCGGGATGGTGTCGCCGCTGGAGTTCATTCCCGTGGCTGAGGAGACGGGCCTGATCCTGTCCATCGGCTGGAAGGTGCTGGAGACGGCGTGTCGCCAGCTGCGACAGCTGGAACAAGAGTACCCAGACCGACCCCTTTGGGTCAGCGTCAACCTGTCCAAACGCCAGTTGATGGAGCGGGACCTGGTGGATCAGGTGGCGAAGCTGATCAAACGCACGCAGATCACGCCGCGACAATTGAAACTGGAAGTAACCGAGAGCATGGTGATGGAGCACGCCGAATCCGTCACGCCCGTCCTGGAGGAACTGCGACAGCTCGGCGTCAAACTGGCCATGGACGATTTCGGAACGGGACACTCTTCCTTAAGCTGTTTGCACCAGTTCCCGGTGCATTGCCTCAAAATCGACCGGGCGTTCGTGTGCAACATGGGGTTGAACCGACAATACGCGGCCATCGTGCATGCCGTGGTGACGCTGGCACACAACCTCGGCATGGAAGTGATCGCCGAAGGCGTCGAGACCCTCGATCAGGTGGCACTGTTGCAGGCAATGGACTGCGATTCAGCCCAGGGCTATCTCTTCTCCAAGCCCGTGCCAGTGTCAAACATGGCAGGTTTGATTGCGACCGAATCCTGGCTTCGCAAAGCCGCCTGAGTGCGACCCCAACCCTCCCATGCCCGTTTACTCTCTTCTCCCTAACGAGACGCCAGTCCCTAGACTCCTGCCGCCCCCGTTTAGCGGCGGCCCGCAGGGCCGGGTTTTCCGCGCAATACCCCCTCGTCTACACCCCGTTACACCCCCTGTGATGCCGCCAGTAGCGGCCCCCGCATTCATCCTCCGGATTTCCCCATGTCCCCTCAATCCCCCTCGCCTCCCCGCCCCCTATCCGCTATTCTCCCC
>JBLNDH010000130.1:0-16002 GCA_050261455.1 Bacillota bacterium | reverse complement strand
TGGGAGAGGCCAGGGGAGAGGGGTTACAGGTCGAAATAGGAGCGGGAAAGGATCCGGGTCATCGCTTCGCTCTGCACCCGGCGTGGGATCATTCTGATGAAATTGCAGCGAAGGTGTCATCGACCTCGCTGGGCAAGGAGGGAGAGGACGACCTCGCGGGTTGGGAGGGAGGGTTGGGCGCCGAAGCCTTCGCAGCAGCGGGCGCCGGCGGCATTGGCGAAACGCACGGCATCGGCGAGGTCCTTGCCCTCGACCAGGGCAACGCCCAGAGCGGCGGTGAAAGCATCGCCGGCGGCGGTGGTATCCACCACTTTGACCTTGAAGCTCTTGATGGTGTGGATGTAGTCGTGCTGGTCCTGGATCATGGCTCCCTTTTCGCCGAGTTTGAGGACGACGGTTCGGGGGCCTCTCGCGAGGAGTTCGGCGCCGATCTGCTTGGCGTCGGCGCGTTTAGTCCGGCGCAATCGGCCCATCTGAGGCGTGCGGAGGATGGTTTCCGCTTCGCTCTGGTTGGGGGTGAGGATATCGACGTCATACAGCGCGCGGGGCAGACCTTTGGGAGGCGCTGGGGCCGGGTCGAGAATGGTAAAGGCTCCGAGTTTTCGGCACTTTTCGATGGCATGTCGCACTGTTTTGAGGGGGATTTCCAGTTGCAGGATGACGACGGAGGCACGTGCCAGCAATTCCTCGGCGGCATCGATGTCGTCGGGGGTAAGCTTGTGGTTGGCACCCGGGGCGACAACGATGGAGTTCTCGCCTTTCTTGTCGACGAGGATCAAGGCACAGCCACTGGAGACACCTTCGGTGACAGTGACGTATTGGGTATCGACGTGGTGGTTTTTGAGGCCGTTGAGCAGGCGCTGACCGAAGTCATCTTCACCGACGCGTCCGATGAAGTAGACCTGGCCGCCGAGCTTGGCGGCTGCGACGGCCTGGTTGGCGCCTTTGCCGCCGGGGATGGTGACCAGATCGCTGCCCAGGATGGTTTCGCCAGGGGCGGGGATTCGCGAGATGCGGCAGACCAGGTCCATGTTGATGGAGCCGATGACGACGATGGGGCCAGGGCGAATCCCTTTGAGGGGCGTGTTCGCAGCGCTGTTCTGTGTCATAGTTCACAGATTTTCGTCAATGCGCGCATTTCTGCAATGGGGGAAGTGTCATTCCGGATTATTGACGACGGCGAGGAGGGCGTCGCCATACATTCGGACCTTGTTGGGCCCCATGCCTTTGATCATTTCCAGAGCTTGGAGATTCCGCGGGGCAGAGAGGGCAATCTGCTTGAGGGTGCTGTCGTGACAAATGCAGTACGGGGGAAGTTGGCGCTGGCGGGCCAATTCCAGGCGCACCTGGCGGAGGCGTTCAAAACGCTGGGAGGCGGTCTCGTCTAAAGGCGCGTCGGCCTCCACGACGGCGACCTTGGTGACGGAGCGGGGGGTGATACTGGAGGTGGAAGCACTGATGGAGGAGCCACCCGTCAGATCGGCCAAGCTTGCGGGGGGGAGTTGCGAGCCTTTCATGACGGCGATGCCGGTGGGAGTCAGCTCGACAACGGGGCGAAACCTGGTGCCGTCGGGATCACGCTGAATCGCCAGGCCGGCCTCCATCAAGCGGTGGAGCATGGCGACAATGCGTTTGACGGGGTAGATGCGCAACAGGTTGTAGACGCTGAGCTGGTCGAAGTGCCAGCGCTGGATGCGTTCATTTTCCGAGCCGGCCAGCACCTCAGCAACCATGACCACACCGAACTGGCCTCGCATGGAGACGCGGGCGATGCCGGAGAGGATCTTGCGGATCAGGGTAACCACTTCATCGGAGACGACGGCAGTGCCATCGAGGGCAGACTCTTCGCTATCACGCTCGCGGCGGCAAACGTCGCAGTCGCAGCCGTCGATCTCGCTTTCGTCGCCGAAGTAATCGAGGATCATCTGACGCCGACAGCGGTGGGTGCGGGCGTACTGGATGATCATCTCGAGTTTTTCGCGGGCGTGGTCCTGGAGTTCGCGGATGCGCTGCTCATCGACCTGGTCGCTCTCCTGGCCGATGCGATCAATGAAGAACTCGTGGATGTAGCGGTCCTGGTAGCTGAAGAACAGGACGCAACGGGAGGGCAGGCCATCGCGCCCAGCGCGGCCGGCTTCCTGGTAGTAAGCTTCAAGGGTGCCGGGGATGTTGTAGTGAATCACGAAGCGGATATCCGGCTTATTGATGCCCATGCCGAAAGCGTTGGTGGCGACGGCAATGGCGCCGGGCGAGTCCATGAACCGGTCCTGATTGCTGGTACGCTGCTCCTGCTCCATGCCGGCGTGATAGGCGAAGATAGGGCGGTCCTTTAAAGACCTTTTGAGGAGTTCGGTGACTTCATCGACCGTGTTGCGAGTGGAGCAGTAGATGATGCCACTGCCTCGCTCATAGTTGAGGATCCGCAGAAGGTGCGCCTCTTTTTCTTTGACTTTGGTAACGTTGTGGGATTCGTAGCGGAGGTTGGGGCGGTCGAAGCCGGTGATATAGATGCGCGGTTGTCGCAATTCAAGGAGGCGGACGATGTCGCTGCGCACGTCTTCGGTGGCGGTGGCGGTCAGGGCGATGGTTGGGGGCATGCCGAGCTTTTGTCGGACCTCGCCTAGGCGGCCATACTCGGGGCGGAAATCGTGGCCCCAGGTGCTGATGCAGTGGGCCTCATCGACAGCGAACAGTTTCGGGCGGAGCTTTTCCAAGAGGGGTTGGAAACTCGGGGCATAGAAGCGTTCGGGGGCAACATAGAGCAGGCCATCGAAGCCATTCTCCAATTCCTGCATGACTTGGCGTTGCAGGGAGGCGCTCAGCGAACTGTTGAGCAGGGCTGCTGGGATTCCCTCATCCCGAAGCTTCTGAGTCTGGTCCTGCATAAGGGAGATCAGCGGGGAGACGACAATGGTCAGGCCGCGCTGGACGGCGGCGGGAAGCTGAAAGCAGAGGCTTTTGCCGGCTCCGGTCGGCATGACACAGAGCACATCGTGGCCATGCAGGACGTCTTCGATCACCTCGCGCTGGGCGGGGCGGAAGTCGTCGAGGCCAAAGATGCTTTGTAAATGCTCCCGAAGGTCGGACATCGTTAGGGATTATACAGGGTCCATTCCGAGGAGGCATGAGGAACATGGGTTTTGTTCTTTGTCCTTGGTCCTTCGTCCTTTGCTGTTTGCTTGGCGTGCCGAGTTGCTGCGAAGGACAGAGGACAAGGCACTAAGGACATGCCTAGTTCACGCGCACTTCGAAGACGCGGGCTTCGGGGACGCCATGAGTGGAGCGGACGATCAGACGCAGCTTGCGGGCGTTGAGGGGGGCGGACAGAGTGTGGACGCGTTTGCGTTGGTAATTGTTGGGTTCGGTTACGACGGACTGGCCGTCGATTTCGATGGAGTAGTCTTTGACGGTTTCGGGTTGGGGACCACGGATGGTGGTGCGGGTGGCGCTATCGCTTTGGCTGAGGGTTAGCTGGCGGGCGAAGCCGGTGTCGAACCAGAGGTGGATTTCGCGGATTGGGGTGGCCTCACGCCATTCGAATTCGATCCAGGCGGGGGAATCGGGCTTGATCGGCTCGCTTCGCCAGCCGTGGGGGGTAATCAAGACGCCGGTTTTGGGATCCAGCTCATCACGGGTGAGGCCATCAATCACATTGTCGGCGGAGAAACCGGCGACGCTGGAGCTGGCAGTGATCTTAGCGACGTGGGCTTTGTTGAGGCTGGGATCGAGGCGAGTATTGAGGAGCGTGGCGTCGTTGTGGAGGAGCGATTGTTTCAGCTCGTGGAGATGGTTCTTGTCGGCGGCCAGGGCGTTGGGGATCAACTGGTGCTTCAAGCAATGGGCAGCGGCAACGCCGACGGCTTCGCCACCGATGGCACAGGTGGCCATGACACGAGTGGAGCCAAAGGCAACGTGCGTCGTGGAAATATTGCGGCCGGCGAAGAAGAGGTTTTCGATATTGCGAGAGAAGTAGGAACGCAGGGGAATGCCATAGGGTTTCTTGACAGGGGTGGAGATGAACGGCGGATTTTGAATGTCATCGGTGCCCTTGGGCGGGTGCAGATCGATGCCCCAGCCGCCGTAGGCGACTTCGTCTTCGAAAACGCGGGCTTCCTGGACATCCTGCTGCGTGAGGATGTGGGGGCCAAGAAAACGCCGGCTTTCGCGTTTACCGGGGAGGGCACCGATCCAGTCCAGGGCCCAGGTTTCGGAGCCGGGGTATCGGCCGGAGTTCTTGATGTAATCCCAGATGCCCAAAGCGATGGCATAGAGCTCGTGGCGGATAGTGGTGCAATGGTCCTTGATGGTATCGATCTGGCCCCCCCACTCGATCCACCAGAAGCCATATTCCCAGGAACTGATGCCTCGGCCGACCTTGAGCATTTCCGGGTTGAACTTGCGGGCCCAGGGCGGGGCGACGAAGGGAACGGGGTATTCGGTTTTGTGGGAGGTCAGAAGGATGCTGCTGCCGAGGGTGTGAGTGTCATCGACCTCCTGGGCAAGGGATTCGCCGTGCATAGACTTGGATTCGCGGCCGATGCGGAAGTCGGCACCGGCTTCGAAGCCAAGGCGGCCATCGCCGGTGCAATCGGCGAAGAACTTGGCATGGATAATGAATTCGTCCTCGGTGATGTTGCGGACAGCGCGGGCGGATTGGATGCGGCCGGGCTTACCAAGGAATTCGTACATGCGGTCGGTGCGAGGGGGGCGATTGAAAGTGCTGTGTGCTGAGTGCTGAGTACCGAGAGTCGAAGCCATTTCGACGCCGACCAGGACGGTGTCGAGAAGGAGGGTGATGTTGGGTTCGGCGAGGACCTTCTCGTAGAGGATGAGGTCCCAGAAGGGATGGCAGCGGGCGGGATTGCGGACGGCATCTTCGAGGCGGAGTTCTTCGATGAGGCCGGATTCGCGGGTGCCTTTGCGTGAGCCATGGCAGTCGGCACCGACGATGTGCATGCGGACTTCGCTGGAGGCGTTGCCGCCCAGCATGCTGCGATCCTGGACGAGAACGACCTTAACCCCCTGCCGGGCCGCGGCGATAGCTGCACACACGCCGGCCATGCCCCCGCCGGCCACGAGAAGATCGGTGTGGAGGATATGCTGATCCATGGTGGCATCATAACAGGAGAGAGGGGTCAGGGGTGAGGGGACAGGGAAAGAAGGATCTGCTCGAGCTGCGAGTGGAAACGCTCGTGGTGATAGTGCTGGCAGAGTTTTTGGTGACCGGCGAATCCCAGTTGCTGGGCGTAGGTGGGGTTTGTCAGGAGGCGGGTGATGGCGTGGGCGATGGCATGGGGACTGGTGGGATCGACAGTGAGGCCATTGATGCCGTCATCGATCACTTCGATGGCGGCGTCGCGGTTGCCGGCGATGACGGGGAGACAGTGTTTCCATGCTTCAAGGTAGACGATGCCGAAGCCTTCCTGCTGGGAGGGCATGATGAACAGGCGACTGCTGCGATACAGGTCCACGAGTTGCTCATCGGAAACTCGGCCAAGGAGTTGCACGTGGGATTCAACTTTGCAGTCCCGGGCGAGTTGTTCAAGTCGGGGGCGTAGGATGCCATCGCCGGCGATGACGTACTGCACGTCGGGAATCTCGCGGACAACCAGAGGCAGGGCACGGATCACCTGGGCGATGCCCTTCTCCCATTCGTCGAGGCGAGAGACGGTAAGGATGCGAGAGCCGAGCGGGACTGGCGAGGCAGGCTGCGCAGCGTCGTCCAAATCGATGGCATTGGGGAGAATCGAGAAACGGTCCGGGGGAATGATGTAGGCCTGTTGCATGCGGCGGGCGGTGTAGTGGCTGACGGCAATGATGCGATCGAGGCCATGCCGGCAGCAGCATTTTTCCAGACGACTGGCTCGACGATAGGCCCGATCATCCCACACATCAACGCCATGGACAAATAGAGCGGTCCTGACGCGCGGGGCACGCAGTTTGACCAAGGCACAGAGGGGGCTCAGGCTGACGTGATCGAGGAGGAGCAGGTCGTAGCGGCCGCGGAGTAGATGGGCAAGAACACCCACGAAGGCGTGGGGCTTGTGACGGCGAAAACCCCGGATCTGCAGTTGGTGCGGACCTGTGAAAGGCGCATCGCGGAACGCCAGGACTGTACAGGTCACGCCATGCGTGGTTTGCATTTCGCCAAGGCAACGAAGGACGCGCTGATCAAACCGTTGGATGCCGCCCAGGCGGCTGGCAATATCGTAGGCAATAAACAGGATTCGCACTGTGATCCCCCTTTTCGAACGGTTTGCCACACCTGGGATGCAAGCGTACCACAACGGTTTGGCAATGGCAAGCTTCCGACGGGGCCGCAGTGCATAGCAAGAGCGCCCAGGGACCACGATCCCCACGCGTTGACTGAGGATACACAAGGCAATCCAGCCGATCGAGCACTATTGAGTCAACAAGCGGACCTTGATGCCGCTGATCCGAACCGTCGGCTTGGGTTCGGTGGCCGATGCACCGATACAGAGATGACTGCCTCTACCATAGGGGCGAATATCGATCTTGTAATCGCGCACAACTTCCTTGCCATTGACGGCAATGCTCATCTGGCGATCAAAAACCCGAATGTGCAGCACATGACCGGCACCGGATGGAATGTCATATTCCTCCAGCTGGCCGCGACTGGGATTGATGAGCAGTTTGCCGTTGGCCCGGTCAATGAGCACGCCGTAGTAGCTTCCGGGCCCCGAATAGCCGACAAGGGCGCCTACATAAGGCTGTGACTTGGCATCGCCAGCGGAGTCGATGGCCAACTGCACTTCAAAACGCTGGCCGACATCCATGAGGCACGCCAGCGTCATATCGGTCCCGTCGCTGTTCCCAACGCAGCCCGCGTGTTCATCGATCCGCCATTGCCCCTCGGCCATGTACCATCCGTCGAGACCCGCCGTGGGCAGGATGGAGACCCATTCTCCTTTGGACAAGTCCATCCGCCAGCGTAATTCGGCGCAGCGGCCACGCACGTAGAGAGACTCCTTCGAATCCTTCGCCAGCGAAGCCGCCACCGCCTGGTATTTCCCGCAGGCCTCCTGATACTGTCCCTTGGAAGCCAACTGCTCGGCAGCCTTCAGTTGAGCGGCATTGGGTCCGCCCATGGCATAGATCTTGCTAAGGGCCGGTTCGACCAGTGCGGTGACGCCCTCAAACTCCCGGTGCGTAGCATTACCGCCCAGATCATCCAGAACCTTTTTTGCTTCTTCGAACTTGCCAAGCCTAAATGCCAAAGCCACCAGACTTGAGCGATGCGCGTTGGCGGGGGATTTGTCGGCTTCGGCATACCTGGTCAGGAGGTCTGCGACATTTTCAAAAACGCCAGGCTGAGCAAAGCAGGCGTAGTCGTAGCCGCGTTCCTCATTGATGTCATTGAGGGCTCGGAGGAGCTGGTAAGGAACCATGGTATCGAATCGGCCAGTCTGCAGGCACTCGAGCCCTAAGCGATACATCTGCTCATGGCTGCCCCCCCACCGTGGACGAAGGGCCCAAAACATTGCATTGTACGCCGGTATGTAGTCGAATTCTGCGGCAACCGCCTTGTCGAACCAGTCGCGGGGATTCTCACCAAGGGTATCCCCATCGCCCATGGCCACGGCAATCATACGGCAAGCGGCTTCGGGGTACGTTGGCTGCAATTCGTGGGCCTTGCGAAGGCACTTGCGGGCTTCGGCCAGATGCTCGTGAAAGCGCCGCCACCCTTCGTCGGTCACCGTACTGGCCAGGCCTTTGCCGCGTGCACTCCACGCAGCGGTAATGTGGTAATTGCCACCGATCATCTGCACCAACCAGGGATCGGCGTTCTCCATCTTCTGCACGGCTTCATAGAGATACCGATGGTGCTGATCCGATGATCCGATGAGGTTAGGACGAACGTTTTCCCAGATGATGCGACGATCTTGATTGAGAAAGTCGCCGCCCATGCAAGCCAGGCCGGCCATCCACTGTTCATTCCAAAATCGGGTTCGCTCGGCCTGCTCTTTCTGCGGATCGAGTCTGTTCACAACGCGATTGCACGCGGAGGCAACGCGATATTTGGGGTACTTGCTCTTGATCAGGCCGGTGGTGGCACGCTTCAGCAGAGGCAGCGCCTGCTCAACCTGGTTGCCATCATCAAGGAGGCTGGAATAACAGTACAACACCAGCGGATCATCGCAGCCGGCATCCAGCGAAGCCTTGCCCAACGCCATAGTCTCTTCGCGAGTGGGGTAATTGGCGGGCCAATACAATGGGTCGGCTTTGTTATAGGTGAAGCGGACGGTCATCTTGTCGAGGAAGTCCAGCGTAGCCGAATCCCATTTTTCGTTGCGACTGCCGATGGCTTTGTAAGGCTCGATCAAAGTCCGCCGATTGAAATCGAGAATCGCCTTGAGGAAGTCGTGAAAGGTGAACACCTTGGGGTTATCGGCGCCAGGGATGGCCGCTGGCAGATGCCTAGCAACAAGCAATAGGGCCAGGAGAACGCTACACCCAATGAGTCTGTGACGATAGTTCATGGAATTGTCTTGATAGATGTCAAGATTGCAGACCTTGATGCCAACAATGACTCCGCATGACTATGGATCACTCGGCAAGTCGCGATTTAGCTTGCTCGCGAGCGTGGGTCAGAACAGACTCAATCGATACCGGGGCGCCGTTCTGGCGTTTGCTTTGATCGGCGGCTTCCATGAAGGCGAAGATTTCGAGGGTTTCTTCCGCGGAAATGGGCGATTGGCCGGTCTTGAAGAACTTGGCGATCTGTTCAACGAGGGGTTTATATCCTTCGTAGGCACCGGCGGGGCGGATGGCTTTGGAGCCGAAGATCATGGCGCCGTAATCGGCCTTGCCGGTGCGGATGCCGCGGAAGGTGCCAATGCGGCCGTCTTTCCAGGTGCCGGTGACCACGTCGGTGTCATTGGTGTGCGAGCGGGTGACAGTGGTGCAGCCGGGGCCCATGAGGGTGAAGAGGGTTTCGACGCCGTGGATTCCATACCAGAAGAGATCGGGGTGGTGTGGCTCGAGCGGGCAGGGGCTCCAGGCGTCGCAGCCGATGATGGTGCCAACCTCGGGGTTGTTGCGCAGGCCAATCGTGCCGGGGCCAAAGCGCAACGAGGAACTGGAGAACCACGGGACGTTGTACTTTTTGCCCAATTCGCTGATCACGATGGCATCGACGAGGGAGCCGGCCAGGGGCTTGTCGATGAAGACGGGTTTATGGGCTTTGAAGACCGGGATGACCTGCTGGAGATGTGGTCGGCCATCGACGCTTTCGATGAGCACGACATCCACCTTTTCCACAAGGGCCGGAATCGAATCGACGATCTCGACGCCCATTTTGCGGAGTTCGTCGGTGTAGCCTTGCACGCGATCGCGTGAGGAGGGGATGTCGGGGCTGCCGCCGGGGAAAGCAGCGACGACTTTGATATCGGCCAGGTCGCCGGTGGCGTTGGGATCGTTGAGAAGCTTGGTGAAGGCGGGGACATGCGAGGTATCCAGGCCGATGATCCCCGCCCGGAGGGGTTTGTCGGCAGCGAACACCTGGCAGGCACAAGTGAGCACGAACACGATCATCATGCAAGCGATGGGGTGACGCATAAGATTCGACTCCCTGGAAAGGAAGAACCCGGGGGCGGGTCCCAACTGACCAACAGGTGTACGGGCCTTGCGTTGCAGTGTCAATGGATGAGGTCGAATGGCATCGAGGTGCCGTTTTCCAAGAAGACGAGATCCGGGTCGTCGCTTCACTCCGAACACGGCGTGGGGCGATAGGTCGCAGCCCAGCCTTGGGGAAATAGCATTCCCCGAAGCGAGCCGACTGCGGCAGAATCCGCGGGCATGGAAAGCGGATTCAGCATCGTGATCCCTGCGCATAATGAGGGGGCTGTGATCGAGCGAACGCTACGGTCCATCCTGGCAAACTCGATTGATCGGAGAGTGCAGATCATCGTGGTGGCCAATGGATGCAGCGATGATACGGCCGAGCGGGCCAGGCAATTTGATGGTGTGGAGGTGATTGAGACGGCGGTGGGGAATAAGGCCGCCGCGTTAAACATAGGTGATCAGGCTGCCCAGTTCTTTCCGCGAGCGTATGTCGATGCGGATGTGGAGGTGTCGGAGAATCTGCTACAGAGGGTAGCCGATGCGTTTAGTGATCCAGGGGTGAGGATCGTATCGCCAGGGGTGCAGTACATCTGCCCCGGGTGGAATCCGGCACTTGCGGGGTATTACCGGTTGTGGCAATCGTTGCCTTACGTCAGGAAGGATCTGACCGGCCGGGGGGTTTGTGCAATTGATGCAGGACTCCGGCGGCGATTTGCTGAATTTCCCGAGTTGACGGCCGACGATCGGTTTCTGCAGAACCTGACGCGGCCAGGGGAACGGCGCATTGTGGAGGAGTGTTTTACCCGGGTGCGAATGGCGGGCACATTCCGGGAATTGTTGGCGGTTAAGACGCGGTGGACCTATGGGAATATGGAGCTGGCACAACGCCGGCCGGAATTGATTCAGAATGATCGGGAAGGGCATCGGGGAGCCTTGAGGCATTTGATCAGGCGGCCAGGGTTGTGGGTACATGTGCCGACATTCGTGTTCGTGTATGGATATGCGAGACTGGCTGCGAAGAAGCGGCTGCGAGAGAGGCGGGCGGGGTGGGATCGGGCGGAGAGCAATCGGCGGATGCAACAGGTGGGCGGGTAATCATCCGCGCCAGAGGGGTTCATCTACGACGAAAGCGACAACCGCATTCCGGGCACTGATCGGGCGTCGCACGCAAGTCGTAGCCACATTGGGGACACAAGCCCTGGCTTCGCCGCTCTTGGATCACCAGTTCCCTCCAGGTCATACGGGCTGACATCACGCCGACTCCGCAGATGACCGCGATCAGCAATACCGGAACACACAGAGCTGCTCGCCCGATGAAGATAAACAGGATGTCACCCAACTGCACATAAAGACAACCCAGAGCACAGGCGGTGATATACGTCGCGCCGAGGCCGATAAAGATGCACTCGCCCAGCTTGCGAAAAATGCCCATCCCGGAGAGAGTACGGCACTGCGACCGGGAAGGCAAAACTCATGAATGGCATCATCAATCTCGATAAGCCGGCCGGGATGAGTTCAGCGTTAGCTGTGACGCGAGTGAAACGGCTTCTACCGCGTGGCACCAAGGTGGGACATGCGGGGACTCTGGATCCATTCGCAACGGGGGTGCTCGTGATCCTGGTGGGCAAGGCAACGCGACTGGCCGAGCGGTTCATGTCGGAGCCGAAGCAGTATGAGACGACCATCAAGCTGGGGGCAACAACGGAGACGTTCGATCCAACCAAGCCAGAACTGGTGACGCCCGAAGTTTTGCCTCCATCGACAGAGAAGGTGCGCGTGGTGCTGGGGAGGTTTGTTGGCGAGATCGACCAGATGCCGCCGGCGTATAGTGCGTTGAAGGTCGAGGGCAGGCCCGCATACAAGCTGGCGCGGAAGGGCCAAGAGGTGAAGTTGGAGTCGAGGAAAGTGCGGATCTATGGGATGGAATTGATGGACTATCAGTGGCCGTTGCTACAGGTCCGGATCGATTGCGGGCGGGGCACGTATATCCGGTCCATCGCACGCGATGTCGGGGAATCACTCGGGGTCGGCGGATACCTGGTAGCGCTGCGGCGAACCCGCGTGGGGGATTGCCGGGCAGAGCAGGGAGCGAGGCTTGAGGATCTGGAGGCGAAGGGGGTGGAGAAGTACTTGCAGACGATGGGTGTGTGAGGGTTTTGATGGGGAACAGTGGCACTTCAGTGCCACTGCCGGTCACAACATCACGCAATGGGGCGAATCCGGCCGTCACCATGCCCGCCACGGTTGCCCCAGATGCCGGGGATAGGCGTGTGGCAGTCGGGACAGAGGCCGTCTTCCTTTATGCGGTTTTCTTGCACAAAGAATCCATGGCGGCGGATGAGCGTGGCGTTGCAGTGATGGCAACGGGTGTTTTCCCCATCGCCAACGCAGCCGGGGAGATTGCCAGGGTAGATGTATTTCAACCCCGCCTGGCGGGCGATCTCGACGACCTTCATCAGGTCTTCAGCGGTCGTCTGGCGATGGTCCGTCATCTTGTAATCGGGGTGAAAAGCCGTCACATGCCAGGGCATAAGCGGATCGACGGACGCGAGGAACTCGGCCATGCGTTTGAGATCATCGGGATTGTCACTGAAGTCGGGCACGACGAGGGTGACGATCTCGACCCAGAAGCCACGCTCTTTGAGTCCTTTGATGGCATTGGTGACGTTCTCCAAGACGCCGCCCAGCATGCGATAATTGCGATCGTTGAAGGTCTTCAGGTCCACTTTATAGGCATCCATGTGCGGACGGAGATAGTCGAGGACCTGCGGGGTGGCGTTGCCATTGGAGATGTACACGCAGCGAAGGCCCCGGGCCTTGGCCTCTTGGAAAACGGCGACGGCCCATTCGCTGGTGATCAACGGCTCGTTGTAGGTGGAGGCCACCACGGGGGCATGATGCTGGATGGCCAGATCCACCAGTTGCTTGGGCTGGCAAAGCTTCAGTCCCGCCGCCGCATCGGCGTCGCGCAGCATTTGCGAGGTAACCCAGTTCTGGCAGTAGCCGCAGTGAAAATCACACCCGAGCATGCCGAAGCTCAGGGCATCGGAGCCCGGCAGGACATGGAAGAAGGGCTTCTTTTCGATGGGATCACAGGCCACGCCCGCCACATAGCCAAACGGGACCTTAAGTGTACCATTGTCGTTAAAGCGAACTCGGCAGATACCATCGCGGCCGGGCTTGATAAGACAGCGGTGGCCACAGGCAAAGCATTGGATATCCCCATTGTCGCGGCGTTGGATAAGCGCCTCGGCGGCGGGAACACTGTATTGGTGCAACATCGCCTTGAGCGAATCAACTCGTTGCTTGATCTGCGCTTGCTGCAATTCCACGGACATGGATCACCCCGTAGGCTGCCGTCATAAAACCCTAAACATGATACCACCCCAGGAATGATACGATCCAGAGGCGGTGCCAGTTGCCGGTAACTGTCGCATTGCTTGATGGGGCCCAGGAAATCCGGGCAATCCGAGCCATCTTTGGCACGAGGTGCGGAGGCGGGCGGGGATTTCAGGACTATTTTATCCTTTTTACAACCGACATCGCCGGCCGCTCCTTGGAAATGACAAGGCAGAGGCGGTTGCGTCCATCGGGGAATCCCCTAAAATCGGACGCTTTAGTCCGCTGGTCTGTTTGACCATCAACCCGCAAGGAAGGAGATACACCGGACGGGTGTCCGGATTACCCGATATTCAACCCGCAAGAAAGGAGCAGCGTTATGGGTAATTTGAGGCGTCCAAACGCCAATGATGCAACTGGGACATTAAACCGGATCAAGAGCATTGCCCCGCAGTCGGGCTTGTGCTCGGTCTGCTTGGATGGATGCACCGGGAACTGCGAGACGTTTCTCTCGTCGTTCCGCGGTCGTGAAGTGCTCTATCCGAAGCCGTTCGGCCAGATCAGTTCTGGCGCGGACAAGGAGTATCCGGTTGACTACTCGCACCTGAACATTCAGGGCTATGCGATCGGCGCCGACGGCATGCCGGACGGCATCGAGCCCGGCCCGGATACAGCCGTGTTCCCCTCGGTCAACACGGAAACCGAGTACGGCTGGACCAAGAAGGTCAAGATGCGGATGCCCATGTTCACCGGCGCCCTCGGCTCGACCGAGATCGCCCGGGTGAACTGGGAACACTTCGCGGCCGGTGCTGCGATCAGCGGCATCACTTTGGTCTGCGGCGAAAACGTATGCGGTATCGATCCGGGGCTGGAGTTGACCAGCGACAAGAAGGTCAAGAATTCGCCTGAGATGGATCGCCGCATCAGCACGTACAAGAAGTACTACGAAGGCTACGGCGAAATCCTCGTCCAGATGAACGTCGAAGACACCCGCCTGGGCGTCGGCGAGTACGTGCTGAACAAGCACGGCCTGGACACGATCGAGCTGAAGTGGGGCCAGGGCGCCAAGTGCATCGGTGGCGAGATCAAGGTGAAGGATCTGGCCCGCGCGCAGGAACTGAAGCGTCGTGGGTACATCGTGTCGCCGGACCCGACGCTCGCCGAGAACGCCGCCGCCTTTAAGGCCGGCGCGTTGAAGGAATTCGAGCGTCACTCGCGTCTGGGCTTCGTGACGAAGGAAGGGTTCCTGAAGGAAATCGACCGGCTGCGTAAGGTGGGCTTCAAGCGCATCACGCTGAAGACCGGTGCGTACTCGGCAGTTGAGCTGGCGATGGCGATCCGCTATGGCGCCGACGCCAAGCTGGACCTGCTGACGATCGACGGCGCCGGCGGCGGCACGGGCATGAGCCCCTGGCCGATGATGAACGAATGGGGCATCCCGACGTTCTACCTTGAGGCGTTGACGTATCAGTTCTGCGAGAAGTTGAAGAAGCGTGGCATTCGCGTGCCGGATATCGCGATTGCCGGCGGGTTCTCCACCGAGGACCACATCTTCAAGGCGATCGCGATGGGCTCGCCGTACATCAAGGCCGTCTGCATGGGCCGGGCAATCATGATCCCGGGCATGGTCGGCAAGAACATCGGTCAGTGGCTGAAGGACGGCAAGCTCCCCAGCACCGTCTCCAAGTTCGGCATGAGCGTCGAGCAGATCTTCGTCAGCTACGAAGAGCTGAAGAAGAAGTACGGCGCCAAGGTTACCGACATGCCGCTGGGCGCAGTGGCGATGTACACCTACTCCCAGAAGATGCGCACGGGCCTGCAGCAGTTGATGGCCGGCAGCCGAAACTTCCGGCTGTCCACCATCTCCCGCGCCGACCTGATGTCGCTGACGGAAGAGGCCGAAAAGGTCTCCGGCATTCCGTACGTCATGCAGGCACGTCGCGAAGAAGCCGAGCGGATCCTCGAGGATTAATCCGTTTCGACACTCCGCAGAGAAGTACCAGGAAGTACCAGAAGACCCGGGCTCGCTCGCCCGGGTCTTTTTGTATACCCACCCGATTGCATACACCCATGCCCGGGCATGGACCGTGTCGATTCTGCTTGTTGCCCGACAAATATTCCATTGCGGCCAAGCTCGACATGTCTTGTCAATCGGCATTGCCTGGCCTCTATAGCCGGGTGCCAGGATTGGCACGGCTCTTGCCAGAGGGGTCGCTCAGAAAGGAACCTGAACCATGACTTCGCTGTACAACGAAGCCGCACGTATGCTGATGAATCGGTCCGGTGAAGAGACATCCCGACACGGCGAATCTCGCCCGGCGGGCAGAAACGTTGTCGATACCATTCTCAAGGAGATGCAAGAGAACGGCTTCCCGTCCCTGGACCGGGCCGCGGCACACGATGACTCGTGCCACGACTAAAAGGGGCAACGTTAAACTGATGAGATCGGATTCGGGCCGGCGACGGCCTGACAATGGAACAGTGACCGGTCCCTGCTCTCTCACAAGAGCGAGATGTCGCGATCCATAGTCAGTCAACTGCAACTCAGCACAGACGAACTCGCATCCAGAACCGGCTTGGTCGAAAACAGGGGCTGCGTCGCCGAGGCTTTGCGGGCCACGGGTACCCCTGTCTGGGTGATGAACGCTGAGTCGATCAGGAAGTAGTCGTCGCCATCCACCACGCCATCGAAGTTCACATCACCGTTCTGGTAGCCGTGCAGTTGGGAAATGAAGCCGCCATCCACCAGGAAATAATCGTCTCCATCCACCATCCCATCGAGGTTCACGTCGCCGTTCCAGGTGTATTTCACCAGGATGTCGTTCTCGGTGACGGGTTGGCCGGCGAAGGTGCTGAAAACAGGCTTGCCATCCTTCTCATTGAGCATCAGGGCCAGGCCCATCTGTGGATTGACTTGGGCAACGGAACTGGTCAGGCCCTTGCCCAGCCACTGGCCATCGGCCCCACGGGCGGAGCGGATCTGCGCCGCCACCTGATCCAGCATCTGCTGCGGATCGCTAGCGGCCCCAGCAATGATCATGCTGTTATCCGTCAGATCCAGAGTGCTTTCACCATCGA